>JBGOVF010000006.1:0-17106 GCA_041477975.1 Tepidiformaceae bacterium | reverse complement strand
GACGACACCGCTGTCCTCCCCGGGCACATGGACGAAACGACTGTGGCGTTCGAGAAGGCACACAACCCATTCGTCCTCGAATGGATGCGCCGGCCGAGTGACGCGCCTCGCTGGCAGGATCTGGCCTGACGTGGCGAAGATGACCCTCGCCCAGGTAGACGCCTTCTTGCGCGAAACGCGCATCGCCAAGCTCGCGACGCTCAACGCCGAGGGCTCGCCCACAGTAGTGCCAGTCTGGTTCGAATGGAATGGCGCGACTGCGACAATCTTCACGGAGCGCAAGAGCCCGAAGGTGAAGCGCATCCTCGCCGATCCGCGCGTCGCCCTTTCCGTCGAGGAGCCAGTTGGAGTCGCCGAGGCGTGGGTCACCATCGAAGGCACCGCTAGCATCGAGGCCGAAGGCGGCTTCGCGCTTGCGCAACGCCTGGCGCCCCGCTACTACACTCCTGAACGCGCAGAAGCGGCGTTAGCGCAGTGGGGCAAGAATGCTGCGGGCTGGGTGGTGGTCCGCATCACGCCGAGTCGCGTCCGCTCTGGTTGAGGAGCCAGCAACCTACGCGAAAATGTCAGCGACAGCCAGGTCGAACCCCTCGACCTCGAAGCCCGCATCATCGCTCGTGAGGGACGATCCGAGGCGCAGGATGCGGGCGGTCGCGCCCTGGTACACAGTCACGGTCTTGTTCTTGGGCTGAACGACCCAGACGCGCTCCACGCCTGCCGCGACGTACTGGTCGACCTTTGCCGTCACATCTGCCAGCAGGTCATTCGGCGAGGAGACTTCGACCGCAAGAGTCGGCGGGTAGGGCACGAAGCCCTCTTCCGGAAGGCCACCCGGCGGCATCGCTGACCTGCTGACGAATGACACGTCGGGGGCGCGAACGGAGTCCGGGTTTCTCGCCAGCAAGAAACCCACTTCGACGGAGACCTCCCCCAGCGCGTGTTGCTCCGCGAAACGATCCAGTCTCGAGCAAATCTTCACCGCTCGGGTACCGTGCTTTCCGCTAACCGGCATCCAGGTCACCACCTCGCCGGCAACCAGCTCCATCTTGCCGCCCTCAATCGGATCGGGGAGTTCGAAGAACTCTTCGGCGGTTAAAGGCCGTGTCGACGCTTCTGTACTCACCCCGTGAGTATACCGCAGCGCCAGGGCGTTTCAGTCGATTCCAACCTGCCCCGTCGCCAGTCGCACGAACGCGACCGTTGCAGCAATGGCGTTCGCGATGTGTTCCTTGTGCGAATGCCCTGAGGCTGCGCGCGGCTTGAAATCGTGGTCACCGTCCTCCAGCCAGCAGAACGTGATAGCGGGCGAGAGCGGGTGCGCTTCGGCTTCTTCCCGCGTCCCGAAAGGGTCTCGCGTCCCCTGGACTATCAAAGCCGGGGTGCGCAGTTGCCGCAAGTGTTCGATTCGCGGCTTCTCTGGCCGTCCGGGCGCATGGAACGGATAGCCCAGGCACACGAGTCCCGCCACGCCCAGCTCAGCAGCGACCATGCTGGCCATCCGTCCGCCCATCGACTTGCCCCCGATGACAGTCGTCCCCACGTCAGAACGCGCGACTACCTCACGCCACCTCTGGAGCAGGACAGCTTCGCGGTCAGGCCCGCGGCGACTGCCTGTACGCCTCGCGGCCATGTAGGGAAACTCGAACCGCACGACCCGAGTCCCTTCGCGCGCGATTCCCGTTGCCACACTGTTCATGAAGGCGCTGTCCATGGGCGCGCCCGCGCCGTGCGCCAGGATCAACGTCGTCCCGCCGCCGGGGCCATCTACGAGCAGCTCGGGCGTCGGCATTGGCGATAGCCTGCGACAGGGTGGACAAGAACGCCACCGCCTTCGTCCCGTCACGCTAGAATCGGCTCAGCCGACTGTGTTGGAGGGGAGCCATGGCGGGACCGCTCACCGGAATCAAGGTCGTAGAGCTGGGTGTCTGGGTGGCGGGCCCGTCTTGCGCCGCCGTGCTGGCCGATTGGGGCGCCGAGGTCATTAAGGTGGAGCCTCCGGAGGGCGACCCCTTCCGCGGGCTCGGCGCGGCCTTCGGCATGACGATGAACCCGCCGTTCGAACTCGACAACCGCGGCAAGCGCAGCATCGCGCTCAACCTGGACATTGAAGACGCCCGCTATGTCCTCGGCGACCTTATCGACAACGCCGACGTGTTCGTCTCGAACATGCGCCCGCGCGCTCTGGAAAAGCTCGGCCTGTCGTACGACAAGCTGAAGCAAACTAATCCTCGCCTCATCTACTGCCAACTGACGGGCTATGGGCCGGACACGCCGGAAGCGAACCGCGCGGCGTATGACGTCGGTGCGTTTTGGTCGCGAGCGGGCGTGGCGGCCTCGCTCACTCCCGCCGGCGGCGATCCCCCCCTCCAGCGCGGCGGCATGGGCGACCACATGACGGGCGCCAACGGCGCCGGTGCCGTGGCCGCGGCGCTGTTTCACCGCGAACGCACGGGAGAAGGGCAGAAGGTCGCCGTCTCGCTCACGCGCATCGGCATGTACATGATGGGCTGGGACGGAAACTCGCAACTGCGCGCCAACCCTCCTTACACCCCGCCCGTCGACCGCTATCACGCGCCGAACCCGATCATCAACAGCTTCCAGGACCGCGAGGGCCGCTGGTTCTGGCTGTTGCTGCTCCAGGGCGACCGCCACTGGCCGGACCTCCTTCGCGCCATCGAGGCCCCGGAACTCGCAAAAGACGAGCGCTTCAACAGCATCCCGGGGAGGCGAGAGAACGCTGAGGAGCTCGTGGCAAGGCTGGACGACATCTTCAAGAAGCGCCCGCTCGGAGAGTGGGGGCCCATCCTCGACCGCGAGGACGTGTGGTACGCGCCGGTGCAGACCACGGCGGAAGCGATCCTCGATCCCGTCATTCGCGCTGCGGGCGCGATCATCACGCTCGAATCGCCCGAGGGACCGCGCGAGCAGATCGCGACGCCAGTGGACTTCTACGGCACGCCGGTCGAACCAACGTCGTGGCCTCCGGAACTCGGCCAGGACACGGAAACGATCCTGTTGGAGTACGGCTACGACTGGGACCGGATCGCAGCGCTCAAAGAGCTAGGTGCGATCCCGTGACCGCTATGCCGTGCCCAATGATGCCTTGATCCAGCCGATGTGCTCTTCGTAGTGCTCCCAGGCATTGCCCGCGATCCAGCCGATCACCGGCTTCGCATTGTATGGTGGGTCATTCGGTTGGTAGTGGGAGCACGGCTCCGCCAGGTCGGCGTCGCTCATACTCTCGAGGAATGTCATGAGTTCGGCATGGACCGCGTCCGCCTCCCGCCGAACCTCGGCGAGCGGCATCGAATCGGTCTGGCCGGCAACGAACCGGTTAATTTCATCAATGTTGTGGCGCGCGGCAAGCTCCTCGGGGACGCCCATCGCCGCTTCGCCATCCTGCCCCCGTAGCAACGCGAGCAACGACCGCTCCCACGCCGTGACGTGCCCCAGGTGGACCTTCGTGCTCCAGCTGTCGCTGAGCGGCGCCTCCAGTTGTGCCGGCGACTGCCCCGCCAACAGTCGCTGGAATTCCGCCCAGCGAGTCTCGATCTGCGCCATCACGTCGGGGTGGTGGTTCGGCAGGTTAGCCATCGCGTCCTCTATCGTGACCGTCTCCAGAGTCAACGGTCGATGGACTGCAGCGTAACGCGTCGGAGATTGTCCGCCTAAGAACACGTGGTGATCCGCGCGGGCGGGCAACGAGAAGGGCTCCAGGTTGAGCCCCCTCGTCGTGTCTACCAGTCGCGACCGTTTACGCCCGCGGGAGCCCGAGACCGCGCGTGGCGATAATGTTCCGCTGAATCTCGCTCGTGCCGCCTTCGATGGTGTTCGCGATGGACCGAAGGTAGCCGTACTTGTAGCGGCCGTACTTCGATGCGTCCACACCCTCGGTCTTCGAATCGAGCTGACCATACATTCCAAGGACTTTCATGGCGGTGCGAGAAATACGCTGGTTGAGCTCGGTGCCGTACAGCTTGGCGACGCTCGCCTCGTGCCCGGGGGCCACGCCTTCCTTCGCCTGGATTGAGATGATCTTCAGGCTCATCTGCGTGGCCACGCCCGATTCCACCATACGGTCCACCAACTCGTAGCGAACCGACGGGTTGTCGTTCAGCGTGCTCACGGAGTTGCTCTTCGCGAAGCGGACGAGGTCCTCGACGCCCTGGCGGGCCCCAACGGCGCCGCCGATGTTCGAACGCTCGAAGCTGAGCGTTGTCTGCGCGAGATACCAACCGCGGTTCTCTTCGCCGATGATGTTCGCCTTCGGGACGCGCACGTCCTCGAAGAACACTTCGTTGAATTCGTGGGTTCCGGCCATGTTTATCAGCGGTTGGACACTGAGCCCCGGTGACTTCATATCGACGATGAAGTAGGTGATGCCGCGGTGCTTCGGCGCCTCCGGGTCTGTCCGTGCAAGCAGGATCATCCACTTCGCGACGTGGCCGCCGGAGGTCCAGATTTTCTGGCCATTGACCACATAATCGTCGCCGTCGCGGATGGCCCGAGTCTGGAGGCTGGCAAGGTCGCTGCCAGAGCCCGGCTCGCTGTAGCCCTGACACCAGACAGTCATGCCATCGAGGATCTCGGGCAGGTACTTCTTTTTCTGCTCCTCGGTGCCGTGGACGATGAGCGTAGGGCCCGCGAAGCCGGTGGCGATGCCGCCCGGACGGGGCGTCCGCGATTCGGCCATCTCCCAGTTGAAGATGAACTGTTCCATCACGCTCATGCCGGCGCCGCCGTACTCCTTCGGCCAGGCCGGGGCCACCCAGTGGCGATCTTCAAGCTTTTTCACCCACTTGCGCCAGCCTTCGCCGGCGCCGCCGAAACCGCCTTCACCGCGGCCCATGTTCTTCGGCGCTTCGGCATCGATGAACGCGCGAACCTCCGCGCGGAAGGCTGCTTCCTCGGGCGTATCGTGGTAGTTCATGCGGCGTTTCCCCGGATTGTTGTTCGAACTCAGTGTACCCGAACGCCATTCGGAACGCAGTCAAAGCAATCGCGACAGGAGATGTCGCGAACACGAGCCAACATCGCTGGCCGCACGAACCGCGGAGGTGGAGTCGTGGTCAACTGGACGAAGTTCCACGAAGTAGCCCCGGAGCTGGCCGGGCTCGCCGAACAGCGGTTCGCGTCCGCGGAATTCGTGATGATGGGAACACTCAGGAAGGACGGCTGGCCGCGCATTTCGCCGATCGAGTACACCATCTTCGATGGTGAATTCACGATGGGTGGCATCTGGCACGCGAAGAAGGCGCTCGACCTGCTCCGCGACCCACGCTGCGCCATCCACAGCGCGACCACCAACAAGAACGGCCAGGAAGGCGACGTGAAGCTCTACGGCCGCGCCACGCCAATCGCCCCCGAGCGGGAGGAGGCTTACTGGCAGCACGTCTTCGACACAACCGGGTGGCGGGCGAAGGGACCCGCGCACGTCTTCACGTTCGATGTCACGTCCGCGGGCTACGTGGTGTTTGCTGAGAGTGGAACGATGCGAATGCTGACCTGGCCGGGGCCGCAGGAGTGGGTGGTGAGGGAAGAGACCTGAGCCGCGACGCGACCCGTGCGATTACCTCCGGCCGTAAGCGCGCGTTCCGGTCAGCGCGTTGACGGGAGCGTAGCAGGGTAACAGTTCGGAGCTGGCGTCCAGCCGTCATCTCGGCTCCCGCCACATGAGCCAAAGCTTCGGCCCGCCATTGGGCACCACCAGTTCCTCGGTCACCTTGAACCCGTTGCGCTCGTACAGCGGCACGTTCTTTTCCTTGGAACTTTCCAGGTAGGCCGGGACGCGTTCTCGGTCACAGCGTTCGAGGACGGGCGCCATCAACTGAGTCCCCAGGCTGCGCCCCTGCAAGGCAGGTTCCACTCCGAGTGCGAGCAAGTAATAGTGCGGCTCGTGCGGGTGCTTCTTTTCCACCGCATTGATTCCCGACATCACGGCGGGCAGGCGGCGCCAGGTTGTCGTCTTCACCATCTGGGGGTGAGCAGCAGTTGCTGGAGGACGCCGAGGCGCCATTTACCGGGTGGCGTCCAGAGCGCCCCACCCTCGATCTCGGCGGTGGTGTAGACCTCGCCAAACGGCATCGAAAGCTTGTTCAAAGCCAGCCCCATTCCGTCGTAGACGCGGCGCGCGCGGCGCTTGTCCTGGGCGGCCATCCAATTCACGAACGGGTCATCATCGAACGCCCTGGCGAGCGTCGCGTTGAGCGCCGCGCAGTCCCCCGGCCCGGCCTTCCGAATTTCAATCTGCAGCTTCTCGCGCGTCGCGACCGCCTGATCGAGTTGCGTCACTGATCGCCTCCAGAATGGGCCATCGCATGGCCATACGCGGATAGTACGTCCGACCCTCCCCGCGTGGTGGTCACCCTTGCTCCCAAAGCCGGTAGGATACCGGGCATGTCTCCAATTCCCACCTTCGACCCACCAACCCGGGTACTCATGGGCCCCGGCCCGAGCGGCGCTCACCCTCGCGTGCTGCGTGCCATGACCGCGCCGATCCTTGGCCACCTGGACCCCGAGTTCCTGAAGATCATGGACGAATGCAATCAGATGCTGCGCGAGGTGATGCGGACCGGGAACCGCATGACGCTCGCGACACCGGGCACCGGCACCAGCGGCATGGAAGCTGCCGTGATGAACCTGGTGGAGCCCGGCGACAGAGTGATCTGCGGAATCTGCGGCTACTTCGGCGACCGCATCGCCCAGATGGCCGAGCGGGCGGGTGGCATCGTCACACGCGTGCAATCGCGGTGGGGTTCCCCCACGGACGCAGCCGCCGTCGAAGCCGCGGTGAAGGCCGCCGGCAACGTGAAGCTCGTCTCGGTCGTCCACGCCGAAACGTCCACGGGCGCGCAGACGCCAATCGAACCATTCGCAGCCATCGCCAGGCAGGCAGGCGCGCTTTTGCTGGTTGACTGCGTGACTTCGCTTGGTGGCGTGCCTGTGGAAGCAGACGCGTGGGGGGCGGACGCCGTGTATTCGGGCACGCAAAAGTGCCTGTCCGCGCCGCCCGGCATGGCGCCGCTCACGCTTTCGCCGGCTGCCTGGGATGCTGTGAAGGCACGAGAAGTGCCCTGCAACTCGTGGTACCTGGACCTCAGCCTGCTGGAGGCCTATTGGGATGAGCGGCGGGCGTATCACCACACGGCACCGATTTCGATGGTGTATGCGCTTCACCAGGCGCTCGCCCTCGTTCTTGATGAAGGCCTCGAAGCGCGTTGGGCCCGCCACGAACGCAACGGACGCTCACTCCAGGACGGGCTGGAGGGCCTGGGCCTCGTGCTGCACGCTGACGAAGGTTACCGGCTGCCCGTGCTTACGACGGTGCGCATCCCTGAGGGCGTGAACGACGCCGAGGTACGCGGCGCACTGCTGAAGCGCCACAGCATCGAGATAGGGGGTGGCCTGGGCGATCTGCGCGGCAAGGTCTGGCGGCTTGGGCTCATGGGCGAATCGTCCAACCCTGGCAACGTCCTTCTCGCCCTCTCCTCGCTGGGCAAGATCCTCCGCGAACAGGGCTTCAAGGCGGACATTCGCGGGGCGTTGACCGCGGCTGTAGCGCGGCTGGAGGAGTAGACGGGGCGCTCTTCACCGAAGGGCGATGAAGTCATCGACAGAAAAGCCGGCATCTTTGAGCACTGTGGCTGCGAGGCCGCGGCCAAGGTCCCCTGCATGCATCGGGAGTGTCGTCTGCCTTCCGTCTCGGTGCACCAAGGTAAGGTGGCTCCCTGTTTGTCGATTGTCATCGAAGCCTTGTCGGCGTAAGAACGCAAGCAGCTCCCGGGCCGTCACCTGAGGCATCCGGCTCACGCAGGGATTCCGAGAGTCAGTTCCTCCAGCAGTACCACGTCACCGGCCTGCGGCACCGGTTCGCCCCGCTCAATCAACACCTGGACGTGCAATTGCATTGCGTCGCGCATATTCTCACGAGTTTCTTCAATCGTAAGTCCGTCGCTCACGCACCCGGGCAACACCGGACTGTAGGCGAAGTAACCCGGATCCTCGGGTTCCTTCTCGATGATGACGGGGAACGTGTAGTACTTCATCGCTTCCGGCATGGTGCGATTATAAGCCCCTGGATCCGCCAACCGTTCCGAACGGGCGCTAGAATGCACGGGGAGGTACCGTGCCCACATTCGAATCAGTCCTTCGTGACGCGCGTGAACTCTCGCCCGCCGACCGGGGACGCTTGATAGCGAATGTCGTAGACACGCTCGACGCTGACCGCCACGGCTATGAGCGGGCCTGGGACGAGGAGCTCCGAGCGCGGATCGATGAACTCGAAGCGGGGAACGCGGATCTCCTCGACTGGGCGGAGACGAAGAAGCTGATCTTCGACCGCCGGTAGATGCGCGTCGAATTCTCGCGTGTGTCTCGCGTCGAAGCCGTCTCCGGCCATCCAGGCCTTCGAAGAACGCGATCCGCGCACGATAGAAGCGTTCGAACGCCGCCTCGATGAAGCGGTCGAACAAATCAGCCGCTTCCCAGAAGCCGCTCCGGTGCACGTTCGTGGGACGCGCCGGCTGGTGCTCAACCCCTTTCCCTATGCCCTGATCTACCGCGTGTCGACCGACAAAATAGCCGTCATTGCCGTCGCACACACCAGTCAGCGGCCGGGGTACGGGACACGCCGCTAACTCAGTCCGCCGTCGGTGGACGCCCCACGCCAAGGTAGCGCACCCCCCGCGCCTCGATGGCCGACCGATCCAGCGCGTTCCGCGCATCCACAAGTAGCGGCGCGATCGTTGGCCAGTCGAGGGATCCGTACTGGCGATGATTCGCGTGCAGCACCGCCACGTCGTATCCGCCCAACGGTTCGCGGGCCGGCTCGAAACCCAACTCGCGAACGCCAGTCTCCGAAAGCAGCGCGTCGTGACCTTCCGCTACAGCGCCGCGAGTCGTGAACTCGCGCAAGAGGTCGACCGCGTTCGTGTGCGGCGTAACCGCCACGTCCGGGCGGAACGTCAGGCCGAGAATAAGCACTCGCTTTCCCCGAAGCCCGCCCAGTAGCGACTCCACTCTCGCCACTACGTAGCCAGGCATGGCGTCGTTCACCTGCCGGCCGAGGGCGGAGAGCGCGCTCGGCCCTTCACCTTGCATCAGGAACCTGGGGTACACGGGGATGCAGTGGCCGCCCACGCCCGTTCCCGGCACGTGGATGTGGCAGTACGGCTGGCTGTTCGCCGCGCTGATGACTTCGCTAATATCGACGCCGTGCACGTCGGCCACCATCGCCAGTTCGTTCGCGAGCGCGATGTTGAGGTCGCGGTACGCGCCTTCGGAAAGCTTGCTCAGCTCCGCGGTCTCTGCGTTCGCCAGTTCGATAACGGTGCTGCCGAAGACCTCGCGGTAGAACTCCGCGGCCCGGCGCCCACCCTCCGCGTCAACTCCTCCGACAACCTTCGGGTACTTCGTCAGGTCTTCGATCACGCGACCCATCAAGAGCCGTTCGGGGCTGAAGGCGACCGAGAAGTCGCGGCCCAACTTCCTTCCGTAGGCCTCCAGGCGTGGCGCCAACTCCCGCCGCGTCGTCCCGACGGGGAGCGTAGTATCGAAGATGCAGAGCGTCCCGGGGGCCATGCCGCGCGCAACATCGTCACACGCCGAAAAGAGTGAGCGCAGGTCGGCGCGCCCTTCGACGTCGATGTCCACGGCGACCGCGAAGAGCACAACCTGGGACTGAGCCACCGCCGCAACGGTGTCCGTGGTTGCCTTCAACGTTCCCGCCTCTACGACTTGCTTGATCAGCGGTCCGAGGCCCGCTTCATCGGGGATGGGGTTGTCGCCCCGGTTCACGGCGTCGACGTGGTTCGCGTTGATATCGCAACCGAACACCGTGTGGCCCCGTGACGCTATCTTCGCCGCCACGGGGAGCCCGATCCGCCCGATGCCCACGACGGAAACGTTCATGCGGTCGACATTACCTCGTCGACCAGTACGGGCATGCCGGTCTCTCCGGATTTCACAAGTGCTTCGGCGACCGCGAGCGCAACCATGCCGTCGTGGGCACTCACGGGTGCTGGGGCGTGCTGGAGGACGGCATCGCGGAAAGCTTCGAGCTCAACCCTCAGCGGTTCGCGGTTGGCGATCGGGTAGCGCGTCATCGGCCCCTCGGTAACGCTCGCGTAGGCGCCTTCGCGCGCGCTGGCGGCGTAGTTTTCGTAGAACGCCAGCGACTGGGCGGCGTAATCAACAACGAACATCCCCTTCTCGCAGAGGACTGTCAGCGAGCGTTCCTTGGTCGGCGTGAGCCAGTTGATATCGAGCATGCCGAGCGCGCCTCCGCGGAAACGAAGCATTCCGGCGAACAGGTCTTCGTTGCCCGTGGCAATATGACTGCTGGATTCGGCGTAGACGCGTTCCACCTCGTCGCCAAGCAGGTAGCGCATGATGTCGATGTCGTGCGGTGCGAGGTCGTGGATCACGCCGACATCGCGGATGCGGTGGGGGAATGGCCCCACGCGACGGGCTCGAACCTGGAGCACACGCCCGCCCTGGCCGGCATCGAGCCGCGATTTCAACTCGCCGATGGCCGGGTTGAACCGCTCGATATGCCCGACCGTCAGCAGCACGCCCGCAGCCTCCGCAGCCTTCGCGATCTTGCGGGCAGACGCCAGTGTTGCAGCGATCGGCTTCTCGATCAGCAGGTTTGCCCCGGCGCGGATGACCTCCAACGCGACCACCTCGTGCAGGCCCGTCGGTACGACCACCGAGACGAGGTCGGGCCGCGTCTCGGCGAGCAGCGTGGCCGTATCTGGAAACCCGGGGACTGGACGCCCCCCGATCGCCCGCGAAACGCGGGCGGGGTCGGGGTCGGCAACGCCGACGAGTTCGACGCCAGGGAGGTCGCTGAACACGCGCGCGTGGTTCGCGCCCATCGAACCAAGACCAATCACAGCAGCGCGGAGCGGGCGGGACATTGGATCGAGGGTATCGCTCACGGTCGGAAGGCGCATCCGTGATACGCGTAGCCGCAGGTATTGGGCACGGCGACCGCCCTTGCTGGCTCTGTGTCGATGGCCTACCGGGAGCTGTTCGACCACCGACGCCTGGCAACAACGAAGAGGGCGGCTGCGGCCAAGAACGCCCCAAAGCCGAAGGGAAGGGCCGCTGCAAAGTCACCGTCCGACGGTCGAGCGCTGTTGCCGGAGTCCGGTGGCGCGGGAGAGGTCACTATCCCTGCAATCCGCTCCACGAGGTCGATGACCAAAGCGTTGTCGGTGTAGCCGGTGGGTTCGAGATGCCAGACGACGTTGCCGTCCGTCATCCAGATGTCTCGCGGGCCAATGCCCCCAGCGACGACAGGGGTCGGCATACGTGTGACCACCGCCAACCCGCCGAGGTAGATCTGCCGCACTTCTGTGACCGGGCTGTTCGCCGGGACGGCCATGACAAACGGCCCAGTCTTAGTCCATGCGTCGACCCTAAGGCGAGTCTGCTCGCGCGGTCCGACGAACGTCGCGGTCGCCGAGAACCGTTCGCGGCCTCCGGTCGAACCGGCCGACTCCAACGTGAATCCTGGAACGAGCGTTGGGACCGTGTCGCCGAACTCCCGTCGCACTGCGCTCGCCCCCGCGTACGTGGGAAGCCCGCTGGTATCTGGGAAGGCGAAACTGGTTGACGTCGCCGGGGTCGGGCCGAAGCGTAGCTCCAGCGGGTGCCCCGGAATGGAAGTCCGCGGCGGCGCTGAGGGGGTCGCGCTTGGCTGCGCCGTCGCGACGGGCGTGGCCGGGCTCGGCGTCTGCGCCGCAACCGGCTCCATCGCGACGAGGGCCGCCGTCAGACCGGCAAGAATCGCGAACCGTATTGTGCTACGTCGCATCGGCGCTTGGCTCCCCTGCTCTATCAGTAGACGTCGCGTGACGAAGGATTGTTCCTTCCGCGGTCGCTCGGCTCACTCTCCGTGCCACCCCGCGTGGCCCTCCGGCGCCCGAATCGCGTAGATCCGCGTCGGGACAACGCGCACCGACACATTTCCTGCACCACCCTCCGGCACACTCGCCCGCCCGTAGACAATCGCGGCGTGATACGCATCGTCCCAGGCGGCGAGCACCAGTCGCACATTGCGCGTCAGGTCCGCCATCCTGACCGAATCCGCGAACGTCGGGACGACGAATTCGCCACGCACGAGCGAAACCTCTACCGGGGCAGCATGCGGCCAGCCGGATTCACCAACCGTACCGACTGACGCGAGCCGGGCGCCGCCCCAGAACCGCACGAACTCCTCGGGTGACATCTGCCAGGCGGGGTGCGTGAAGTTCGCGGCCATGACCGGCCCGGCGCGCTCGTTCGCCCGGGCGATTGCCCGTCGAATAGCCACGTCCACATCCACGTCCACCATGGGCCGTTCTCAGTGCACCACGCGGTTGATCGTCGCCGCGATGTACTCGACATCCTCAGGACCCAACATGGGATGCACCGGGAGCGAAAGCACGCTCGCCGCGGCGGCTTCCGCAACCGGGAAACTGCCTTCGCCGAAGCCCATGTCGCGCATGATCGGCTGCTGATGAATCGGGATGGGGTAGTGAACCGCGCTGCCGATGCCCGCCTCCAGCAGCCGCTTCTGCAAGCCGTGGCGGTCGTTCGGGACGCGCACCGTGTACTGGTGGAACACGTGCCGGTCGCCTTCCCGCACGCGTGGCGTCTCGACTGGGCGAATCAGCCGCGAGAGCGCCTCGGCGTTCGCGATCCGCGCCTCGTTCCAGCCTTCCAGGCGCCCAAGCTGGACGTGCCCGATAGCCGCGTTGATGTCTTGCATGCGCCAGTTCAGGCCGAAGTACGCGTGGACGTAGCGCTTCTCCTGTCCGTGGCTGCGTATGATCCGGCAGAGGCGCGCGACCTCGTCGTCGTTGGTGGTGATGATCCCGCCCTCGCCGGTGGTCATGTTCTTCGTGGGGTAAAAGCTGAAGCAGCCCGTGCCGAACGTGCCCATCCGGCGGCCGGCGTGCTCGGCGCCATGTGCCTGGGCGGCATCCTCCACCAGCGCCAGTTCGTTGTCCTCGCAAAGCTCCACGATCTCGTCGATCCGCGCCGGGTGACCGTAGAGGTGGACCGGCATCACCGCCTTCGTGTTTTCGGTAATGGCCTCCTCAACCTGGTTGGGGTCGATGTTCAGGTCGAACGGGTCGATGTCGACGAACACCGGCGTCGCCCCGCAGGCAATAATGCTCGTTGCGGTGGCAATGAAGCTGAACGGCGTCGTGATGACCTCGTCGCCCGGCCCAACGCCGTGCGCCTGCAAGGCCACGATCAGCGCGGCGGTCCCGCTGTTCACGCCGATCGCGTGTTTCGCGCCGACGTAATCGGCGAACGCGTGCTCGAACGCTTCGGTCCTGCCGCCCTGGGCGAGCTGGCCGCTATCCAGCACTTCCATCACGGCGCGCTTCTCCTCCTCGCCGATGAGCGGCTTCGCGATTGCAATGAACGGCCGTTCGGCTGTGGTCACGATGTTCCTCCCGAGCGTCAGCGCGACCATTTCAACTCCCCTCTCCCGCGCAGTCGGGAGAGGGGTTGGGGGTGAGGGCCGCGTTTCGAGAGTAGCAAGCCGCGAGCCTTAGCGCCGCTGGCCACGGTTCGGTAGACTTCCGGCGAGAAGGGACATGCATGGCACACATACCCGAAGGAGTTGCCCCGCCGCCAGCGGCCGACGGTGACCGGGCAGCGAATCCGACCTTGAGCGAGGACTTCAAAACCGTTGCCTACTGGCTATCGCTGGGCGCCGCCGCTGGCGGGCTGGGCGGGTTCGTTGCCGGTGGCATCGGCGGCCGCCTCGCTATGTTCGTCCTCCGCCTCACCTCGGAGGCTTCAGTCCGGGGCATCGAGTCCGACGACGGGTTCATCATAGGTCGCTTCGACTTCACCTCCACCTTGAACCTCTTGTTTGTGACCGCGTTCCTCGGCAGCTTCTTTGGGCTCTTCGTCGTGCTGGGCCGCCCGTTCTTACCTTCTCGTTGGATGCCTGCCGCCTGGGCTGGCGCCGGCGCAACGGTCGGGGGCGCCGTACTGATTCACGGCGACGGCGTCGACTTCACACTGATCGAGCCCCACTGGCTGGCGGTCGCGCTGTTCATCGTCATCCCCGCCGCCGGGGGAGCGTTGATCGCGTGGCTCATCGAGAGGCTTCACCCCATCTGGTGGAAACGCCGCAAGGCCACGGCGGCTGTTTCGTTGGGCGCCGTACCGGCCATCGTATTCTTTCCGGTCGCGATCGTCGGTGTGGTCGGTGGCGCTATCTGGCTGCTTGCCAGTCGCATCGAAGGGTTGCGCGGCGTTCCGCAATGGCGGCCGGCCCGGATCCTGGCGTTGGCGGTGTTCGCGGCCGTGGTGGTGCTCGGCAGCATCGGGCTCATCGGCGACGTGCAGGACGTTCTGTAACTGCTACCTCGGCACAAGGCCTGGGCCGGCCCGCGTGTACGTCCTACCGCACTCGGGGCACACCAACTGATCATCCAGTCGCCGCGCGCAGACGCACACCCATCCCATCGGCTTCGCCGGGTTTCCCCCAACGAGCGCGTGGTCTGGCACGTCCTTCGTCACGACGGCCCCGGCGGCGACGAGCGCCCAGCGCCCAATCGTGATTCCGGGAAGCACCACCGTGCGCGAGCCCACGGCCGCCCCATACCGCACCAGTGACCGACCGACGTGCCAGTCATCGGCGCTCTTGATGGAGCCGTCCGGGTTAATCGCACGGGGAAAGCGGTCGTTCGTGAAGACCACCGCCGGCCCGATGAACACGCCCTCTTCGAGCGTCACGCCTTCGTAGAGGCACGAGTAATTCTGAACCTTACAGTTCGCCCCGACCGAGACTTCGGCGCCCACGTACACGCCCTTGCCGATGATGCACCCGGCCCCAACGCTCGCACCTTCGCGCACCTGCGCCTGGTGCCAGATGCTGGCGCCCTCTCCGATGCTGGCGCGGTCGCTGACCTCCGCGGTCGGGTGGATGCGAAAGCTCACGGGGCGGCGGGTTCGGAAGCTGCCGGGGTTGGGTCCACCATCGCCTCCGGCGGGGCCTCGCCGTCGTGCGAGTACTTCCGGGCTACGAGGTGGATGCGCTGCCGGAGCTCCTCGGGGTCGCCCCAAAGGCTGGACTCCACTTCCCCGATCAGACGGCGGATCTCACTTTCGGTGATATCGGACGAAGCCGAGAGCCGCATCACCTTTGGGTGATCCGTGCGTTCCATTTTTTCAAAGTCCGCGACGAGTTCCTCACGCAGCTTCTCGCCCGGCCGCGGACCGGTGAAGATGACCTCGATGTCGTCGCCGGGGCGCAGGCCGCGCAGGCGGATCATGCGCTCGGCCAGCTCCAGCATGTTGATCTCCTGGCCCATGTCGAGCATGTAGATGTTCCCGTTTCCGCCAAACGTTCCGGCCTGGATCACCAGGCTAACGGCCTCCGGGATGCTGATGAAGTAGCGCATCATGTCCGGGTGGGTGACGGTCACCGGGCCGCCGCGCTCGATCTGCCGCATGAACGTCAACGGCGCCGAGCCGCGGCTGCCCATCACGTTCCCAAACCGCACGGCGACGAACTTGGTGTGCTCGCTCTGCTTCGCCAGTGCGATCACCAGCAGCTCAGCAATGCGCTTGGTCGCCCCCATGATGCTCGAAGGCCGCACAGCCTTATCCGTCGAGATCAACACGAGTGTCCCTGCCTGGTAGGTCTTCGCCGCGCTCGCCACGTTAAGTGTCCCCATGACGTTCGCCCGGAACGCTTCGTCCGGGTTCGTCTCCAGCATCGGCACGTGCTTGAACGCCGCCGCGTGGTAAATGAGCTGCGGCCGCGCACGCTTGAACACGTCGTCGATCTTCCTTGCGTCAGTCACGTTGGCGGGCCAGAGCTTGATCAGCGACTGGGGCGAGACGCCCGCCAGCTCCGCCTGGAGGTCGAAGAGACCGCTCTCATTGTTGTCGAGCAGGTGCAGTTCCATCGGCCGGAATGTGATGACCTGGCGGCAGAGCTCCGAACCGATGGAGCCCGCCGCCCCCGTGACGAGCACCACCTTGTCGCGCACGGACTGGCTGCAGGCGACATAGTCGACTTCGACGGGCTCGCGGCCAAGGAGGTCGTCGAGCGTGAGCTCGCGCAAGGCGTCGGCCCCCTGGGCACCGGCCATCCAGCGCTCCACGCCCGGCACGATCCGCACCGGCACCGCCGCCGCCTGGCAGGTCGCAACAATGCCGCGAATCATCGCCCCGGGCGCACGAGGGATGGCTATGGCTACGGCATCGACATCGTGCGCCCGGATGCTCGCTTCGAGCGTGGGCAGCGGCCCGAAGACGCGCAGGCCGTGGAGCCGGCTCTTCTGCTTGCGGGGATCGTCGTCAAGGAATCCCACGGGCTGGTAATTCAAACCCGGGCTGTTCTGCAGCTCACGGGCAAGCGCCTGGCCAGTGTGCCCCGCGCCGAGGATGAGCAGCCGCTGCGACGCCACGGCTGCTCGCGGAAGGCGCAGCAGCAGCCGCGCCCGCATCTTGAGGACGGCCATGCCCGGGAAGATCAGTTCGCCGCCGATCAGCACGACCGAAAGCGGGAGGGCCCTGTCGCGCACCCAGAAGTTGGCCCCGAAGACGAGCAGTGTGACGAGCAGCACCGGCCGGAACAGCGCGAGAATATCGCCGAGGCTGCCATACGCCCACACCGTTCGGTAAACGCCGAAGAGCAGGTTCGCGGCGACGTAGGCCAGCGCGATGAACGGCACCACGCGGACGACAAAGTCCAGGTTCTGACGCGGTACGTCCGCATCGAACCGAAGCAAGAGCGCGGCCGCGTACGCGCCGACGACAACCAGGGCATCCAGCAGCATTGCCCCGGCGGTACGCAGCGGGTCGCCAGTGAGGCGGCGGATCGCGCTCAGTGGTTCGAGTTCGGCCGGTGGGGGGTGGTTCGTCATCGCGCCCCGCTCCGCGTAAATACCGCGAGCGCTGTGCGCCAGAGGATGTGGATGTCGGTCAACACCGAATGGTGATCCACGTACTGGAGATCGTATTGAGCGATTTCGTCATAGGTCAAATCGGAACGGCCATTCACCTGCGCCAGGCCGGCGATGCCGGGCAGCACTTCGTGCCTGCGATGATATGCTGCCGGGTACTGGTTCACTATCTCCG
>JBGOVF010000208.1:0-5140 GCA_041477975.1 Tepidiformaceae bacterium | reverse complement strand
GAGGGTGAGCGGCGTCGAGCGACGCGGGCGTACGTGGCGGGGCAGCTGGGCGAGGACGAGTGGTCGCGTATCACGCAGGCGATTGATGCGCGCCTGGCGACGTTGCCGAGTGGTCTGTCGGGCGGGGTGCTGTTCGGGCTGGAGCGTCTGAAGCGGGTAGGGCAGGCGTGGGAGGTGGCGACGGACGGGGAGAAGCGGGAGTGGGTACGGCTGCTGTTTCGGGAGGTGGTGATGGACACGCGTTCGAAGATGCTGTGGCTCAGGCCGTGGGAAGAGCTTGAGGGGCTGTTCCGTTCACGGCGCGAGTATGTGAGCTTGGCACCCCCGGTAGGATTCGAACCCACGACAAGCCGGGTAGAAGCCGGCTGCTCTATCCCCTGAGCTACGGGGGCGTGCCTTCATTGTAAGCGGTCGTGGGCGCTGGCTCTTCGCCGTATGCTTGGCGGCATGCAGGTGAGCCCGAACGTACGCGCTGTCCAGGTCCCCGACGACGACCCAATGCACCCGCAGTTCACGAGCATCTACGTCGTCGGCAAGGACCAGGTGCTGACGATCGATTCGGGCGAAGCCTTGGACCGCTACAAGTGGATGCTGCGAGGCTACCTTGCGGCGACGGAGAAGGCGGAGATCGCCCTGGCCGGGATCACCCACCACCATTCGGACCACAGCGGGAACCTGAAGTGGGCGCGAGAGGCATTCAGAGCCGATATCATCGTGCCGAAGAGCGCGCTCCCGCTGCTCAAGGGGAAGCTGCCGCGCACAGGCGTGCAGACGATCGCCGAAGGGCAGGTGCTCGACATGGGCGGCGGGGCGCGGCTGCGGGTGATGCTCACGCCGGGCCACAGCGTGGATTCGGTTTGCTACTACCTCGAGGACGAGGGCGTGCTGTTCTCCGGCGACACGCTGCTGGGCTTCGGGACAACGACGGTGCACGACCTCGGCGACTACCGCCGGAGCCTGGCCCGGTTGCTGGAGCTGCCGAACCTGAAGGTCATCTGTCCCGGCCACGGCCCATTGGTGCACGACCCCCGCGAGCGCCTGCAATTGTATGTCGACCACCGCAACCTGAGAGAGCGGCAGATCCTCGGTGTGCTGGAGGGCGGAGGGGCGATTTCGAGCTGGGACATCATGCTGGAGTTGTACCCGGATATCGACAAACGGCTACGCCGGGCGGCCGATAACAACGTGCGCAGCCACCTCCGGCAGCTGGAAGAAGAGGGGCGGCTGAAGGTGTACGCAGGCAAGCCGCGGAAGCCATCGGCGGCGAAGACCGTCAAACAAGAAGAGCACGCGAAACACCGCCAGGCGGTCATCAAGGAAGCGGACAAGTTCCGCGACGCAGAGCGGCGGGCTATGCGCCGCGTGCAGGAAAACCCGCCGACGAGCGAATGGATCGAGCCTCCGCGCTACGAGTTGAACTGAACGATGCCGCCCGGCGGCGGCGAGAGGTGAGTGCATGCTGAAGGGTGATCGCGTAATCCTGCGGGCCATGCGGCGGGAAGACCTCGAGCGTTACAACGAGCTGAAGAACGACATAGAGATCGAGCTGCTCGCGAGCGACGACCCGCCCGCGCCGATGGAGCTGGCCCGCACCCAACTCAACTTCGAGGACCACATCCGGCTCGATCGGCAGGACCACGTGTGGTTCGCCATCGAGACGCAGACCAAGTTCATCGGGCAGTGCATCCTGCACCGCTTCGACCACGCGGCCCGGACCTGTGCGCTGGGGATCACAATCGGCGACCGCGACTACTGGGGCAAAGGCTACGGGCGCGACGCCGTGAATCTACTTCTCAAGTACGCGTTCCGGCTGCGGAACCTGGAGAAGGTGTGGCTTTCGGTTTCGGGGACGAACGTGCGAGCGCAGCGGAGCTACGCCTCCTGCGGCTTCGTGGAGGAAGGGCGCCTCAAGCGGCAGATCTGGCTGGACGGCGACTACGACGACCTCGTCTACATGGGTCTGCTGCGAGACGACTGGCTCGCGAGCCAGGACGCGGGCAAGGAGGTGCGCCTTGCCGCGGATGAAGGCTGATGTATTTGAAGAGTTCATGCGCCAGCCGCACGTGGGCGTGATCTCGACCCTGCGCCGCGACGGCATGCCCTACACCGTGCCGGTGTGGTGGCTCTGGAAGGACGGAGCGATCTGGCTGACGGGGACCTATTCCCGAGTCTGGTGCAAGCAGTTGATGCACGACCCACGCGCCTCGCTCTGCATCGAGGCGCTGGCCCCGGTATCCGGGCACGTGGGAGTGGATGGCATTGCGACCGCGTTCCAACGGCCGACGTTCGACATCTGGCCCATCTCGCGGGAACTGGCCGAGAAGTACGTGGGGCGTGGCGACCCGGCGAAGGCGGCCGCCGTGGACGCGTTCTTTGCGAACATGCAGACCGAGCCGCGGCTGCTGTTCCGGCTGGAACCGCAGGTCACGCGGGCGATAGACATGCGCGTGTACCAGGGAAAGCGCGGCGACCGGGAGTACCAGGCGGCGCAGCAGTCTGGCGACCCGGCGTAGGATGATCACGTTGCACCACTTTGACGAGGAGACGGCATGGCATCGATGACGGCATACGTAGAGTGGGATGAGGAGTCGCGTCTCTTCATCGGCATCGTCCCCGGCATCACGGGCGCCCATACTCAGGGGGCTACGCTGGAGGAGCTGGAAGCGAACCTGCGCGAAGTCCTCGCGCTTTGCGGCGAGGAGCAGCACTTGACCCTCGCCGATGTCCCGAAGTTCGTGGGGTTGCAACAGGTCGAGGTGGCGGTCTGACCAGACTCGTCCTGGTAGACTTTCAAACGCTCGACAGGATTCTCCGGTCATTCGGATTCGTGGTGTCCCGTCAGCGTGGCAGCGATGTCTCGTATCGCCACGAGGATGGGCGCGCGACGACAGTCCGCATCATGGGGCCCGCGACATCGCGAGACCGCTGCTGAGGGAGATCCTCCGAGAAGCGCGGATAGACCTCGACGAATATGAGGCTCGCAGGGACTCGCGTTAACCCGCGTCGTTGACATCGCGTTCGGCTCCGATAGGATCCGCCCCAGCCCGAAACAGGAAGCAACTGGCGGCGACGCGAGCAGCTGCGGCCCTGTACCGTTGTAGTTTATGACGCACGAAGTCCATCGCCGCCTTGCCATTGGCGTTCAGCCGGTCCCGAAACAGGACGCGGAGGAGCGAAAGCGCAATTTCGACGAGACCTACCTGGGGTTCGACATCAATGCCGCACGCATAGAGGCGGCGCGTTGCATCCAGTGCCCCTCCGCGCCCTGCCAGGAGGCGTGCCCCGTTGCGAACGACATCCCGGGCGCATTTGCGTTGCTCGAAGTTGGGGACATCCTGGGCGCGGCGAGCAAGTTCCGCGAGACAAGCAACCTCCCTGAGATGTGCGGACGGCTGTGCCCCCAGGAGAACCTGTGCGAGGGCGCGTGCGTGGTTGGGTTCGCCATCCGGCCGGACGGGCGCAAGGAGCCGGCGGTCACGATTGGCAAGCTGGAGGCGTTCTGCACGGACTTCCAGCGGACAGAGTTGAACGGCTACCCGCTGCCGCGCTACCTGCCCGACCCGACCGGACGAAGTGTAGCTGTGATCGGCTCCGGGCCGGCCGGGCTGGCGGTGGCCGAGGAACTCGCGCTCCTGGGGCACTCATGCACGGTCTATGAGTTTTGGCCGGAGCCGGGGGGCGTGCTCGTCTACGGCATACCCAACTTCAAAATGCGCAAGGCGATCGTGGACGAGTACATCGTCCACCTCCAGGCGCTCGGTGTGAGGTTCGTCTGCAACACATATGTGGGGCGCGATGTCACGCTCGACGACATGCTGCGCGGCGAGTTCGATGCCGTGTTCCTGGGGACCGGGGCCGGCGTTGGCAACGAAATGGGTCTCGAAGGGGAGCTGCTGAAGGGGGTTCACAAGGCGACGGACTTCCTCGTGCGAGGGAACCTGAAGCCAGAACAGTTGCCCGAGCACCTGCGCGAACCGCTCCCGCCGCCGCACCAGGTAGTGGTGATCGGGGGCGGCGATACGTCAATGGACTGTGTGCGGACGGCCGTAAGGCTCGGCGCGGAGAAGGTCACGTGCGTGTACCGGCGGACGGAACGAGAGATGCTGGGCCGGGCTGAGGAGCGCAAGAACGCGCGCGAAGAGGGAGTGGAATTCGCGATGCTCACGCTGCCGACTCGTATCATTGGCGACGTCGAGGGGAAGGTCGTGGCGGTGGAACTCCAGAAGATGGAGCTTGGCGAACCCGACGAATCGGGGCGGCGGGCGCCACGGCCGATAAAGGGAAGCGAGTACACGGTGCCGGCCGATACCGTGGCCATCGCAATCGGCTATGGAGCGGATCCGCTCGTACCGCAGACTACGTCGGGACTGAAGTCCGACCGCAAGGCGCTGATCCAGATCGACGAGGGAGGGCGGACTTCGCGGCCGGGCGTGTTCGCCGGCGGGGACAACGTGAACGGCGCCGACCTTGTAGTGACCGCCCTGGCGGACGGGCGGCGGGCCGCGGACGCCATCGCGCACTACCTGGCGAACCTGCCGCCCAGGCGCTGATAAGGGCCATTCGGGCGTGCTCCCGGGAAGAGATTACAGACGGTTTACAAACGGCCTCTGCGCTGAGCCTCTCGAACGTTCGACCTTGAGAGTGAGACTGGTAGAGGACCGCGATGAACAAGCCACCGGCACTGAACGCACTTTTCTTCACGTCGAACGAACAGACGGCACTGGGCTCGGTGGAGACGTCGCCGCTCCTGCGCCTTTTGCGGCCGGCAACGCTGGTCCTTTGGCTGATCATCTTTTGCATCGAAGCGCAAACCGTTGTGGCAACGGGGTCGGGCGCGAACTGGGTAGTGATCCTCGCTTCAACGTTCCTTTTCGCGGGAGTACACGTGCAGTTCTGGTACGAAGAATCCGAGCAAGGGCGCCGGTTCCACCGGGCGATGGAGCGAATGCGCGGCCGCATCTATGAAGACGAATTCACCGGCCTGCCTAACAGTCGCCACTTCGTCTTCGAACTCCGCCGCCAAATGATGCGCTCGGTGCGAAACGGACGGGGGTTCTCGCTCTTGCTCACCGACCTGGGCGGGTTCGAGAAGGCGAAGGGCCAGGAGGAGAAGATCCTCCCCGCGATTACTCGCGCGATG
>JBGOVF010000253.1:0-4374 GCA_041477975.1 Tepidiformaceae bacterium | reverse complement strand
GCGATGGTGGCGATCGGTGGGGAGTCGGCGACCTTCAGTGACCCGGGCGTCGCCTTCCTGTCGTTCGTCGATATCAAGAGCGGTGCGGAAATCCGCCATATCCCGATGTCTGACTTCCAGGCCGCGGTGTTCGGTGGCGCACCCGGTGCTGGCCCGTGGCTGGCTGACAGCAGCGGCGTGGAGGTCTACTCGGTCCAGCACAAGGACAGCATTTACCAGCTCTACTTTGTCGCCCGTCCTGATGGCAGCCTGCAACGCAATGCCCGGCCGCTGACCTCGCTAGACCCGACGGGTGGGCGCGGCGCCGTGGCGGTCGGAGACTTTGTGTTCGCGTGCGGCGAACTGGGCTTCGCCGAGAGTGCGCTGGACGTGACGCGCGAGCCGGGCGGAACTTCGATTGGGCGGATCTCCGTCGATGGTCATGCGGTGGTGCTGTGGGACTGGTCGCCAGATGGTTCGGAGGTGCTGGTCCGCGCGTTCAGGCTGGACACCGTCGACGGGCGGCCGTGTTTCAAGTACGAGGAATCCGCTCCGTGGTACGTGTGGTCGGCGGCGGGCATGAGCACGGCGGCCGACCGGGACGCGCTGCTGGCGCAGTGGCAGGGGGCGCGCTACGTCGAGTTCCGATGTAGCGCGGCGGCGGTTCCACCGTCGACTCAACCGCCGTGCGGCAGCGGCGCGCATCCGCTGCCCTTCACGCTCTTCATAGGGGGTCACCGCATTGACGATGTCCGCACGGGGAATGTCGTCGGATTCGTGAACTGAGGGAGCCTGGCCTGAGGCCTCTTGCAGCGCCGCTTTGGGGTGGCTAGAGTCCGTTGCAAAGAACAACTGTCTCGGAGCAACGCATGTCATCACCCGAAGCCCCGGCCGTCCTGTTCGAAGTCGCCGATGGCGTCGCGACGGTCACGCTGAACCGGCCGGACCAGATGAATTCGATCAACGCCGACCTTTCGGCCGGGCTGATGGACTCGCTCTACCAGGTGCGAGAGCGAGACGACATCCGGGTGGCGATCCTCACCGGCGCCGGGCGGGCTTTCTGCGCGGGGGCGGACCTGCGCAGCCGGTCTGGGGGGCCGGCGGCATCGAGCGGTGTCGCCGGGCTCTTCCGCACGGATGACGTCGTGGGATTTGCCGAGTTCGATGTGAAGAAGCCCATGATCGGGGCCGTGAACGGCTACTGCCTCGGCGGCGGATTCGAAATCGCATTGTGCTGCGACCTGCTCATAGCCTCCGAGGCTGCACAGTTCGGGCTGCCGGAGATCACGCTGGGCTTCTTCCCGCTGGCGGGCGCACCCGTCAAGCTGCCGCGCTCGATCCCGCGCGTGCTGGCGAACGACATGCTCTTCACCGGGGAACGGTTCGATGCGGCAACGGCGCGCTCGTTCGGGATCGTGAGCCGGGTAACCACGCCGGACGAACTGATGCCCACCGCACGCACGATGGCGACGAAGATCGCGGGCTACGCGCCGCTGGCCGTGCGCGCGATGCACGAGCTGGTGCGCCGCCAGGGCGACATGCCCGCAGCGGAAGCGATGCGGCTCGCCGCCACGATGCGCTGGGCCATCGGGCAGACCGAGGACGCGAAAGAAGGTCCGCGCGCGTTTGCCGAGAAGCGCACCCCCGTCTTCAAGGGCGAATAGCGGGATGGCTAGCTTCTCGTGGGACTACGAGGACTGGATGGACTCGGCGATCGTGAACAGCGTGACCGACCGATTTCGCTTACGGCGGCGACGGTCTGCGTAACAGCAAGACGAACGGTGGGAGCACGACAACATTCACGTGAGACGTGGCCGCCGGCCTGCCGGTCGTACTGGACCGCGTTCGCCTGGTAAGACGCGGTCCAGGCCGGGATGACATCCCTGGCTTTCCGGCGCCTTTGAACGACACAACGCGGGTCTGCATCGCCGCCTATCTAGCGAGGACGGCCATTACGGCGGCGGCGACGTTGCGGTGGACAAGAGGGGTCGAGTATCGCCCGTTGGCCTGGAAAGCAGCATCGCCCAGGCCCGTGACGATGGCCTGACGGTCGATCCAGCCAACTCGCCGCGCGGCGGCAACTGCGGCGAGGCCGTCGTTCAGTTGGACGTGTGGCGTGACGTCACCGTCGCGGCGGGGCTGGAACGTGCCCAGGATAAGAAGCTGCATGTCCTCGATGCGGGCGAGGAGCCCGATTGTCTCGCCGTAGCGGCGGATGGTGTCTTCTACGCTGGCGTACGTGGACGTGCCGATGATGCGATAGGCAAGTCTCTGCGAGGGTCGGCGGAGCGGCGCGAGGATGCCCCCTTTCCGCGCCCTGGCGTCGGCGTCCCAGATACGGCGTTCGAGCCAGCGACCGGTCTTCCAGCCGAAGAAATGGACGAGACGCGCCCCGACCGATGGAGTGGCGAAGGCCATCGAATGGGCGGCCACGACGGTGATGTCAGGCGCGCGATCGCGGACATTGGTCAGAGCATGTTCGGGCGCATTGGGAAAGTGTGAGTAGAAGCGCATGTGGCTGACTTCCACGGATTGGTTCATGAGCAGCGGCAGTTCACGCGCGAGGATGTTGAAGGTGCCCTGTGACGGGTCCGGGAGGTAGGTCCCGAGAGTGTCGCTGGCGCCAATGATGAGGACCTTCATCGTGCTACTCGCGTTGTCGCCCCCGGGTGACCCGAACGCGGACCGCGGAGACCGACGCAGCTTCTCTCAGTAAACCTGATGTCCACGGCCGTCACGGTCGTACCAACGCTGTGTTCACGCCGCGACTGTACGCCTCACCCGGACGCGAGGCCACGATGGATCAACCTCCCGCCTTGCGGCTGCCAGACACAGACTGAGACCCGGTGTCCGGAGAGACGGATCCGAGTTTATTCTTCAGTCGTGGTACGCGGGCAGGGACGCGAACCTTGGACGAATGGATCGAACAGGTGGGGGAGCTACCTGGCGGTGAAGGCGATTGGGAGTGAGCGGACGCCGCGCATGATGAACGTGGGCACGCGCGGGAGCGGCTCGTTGTCGGTGCGGTGGAAGTCCTTCGCGCGGTTCAGGAGTTCCTCGATCGCGACCTTCGCTTCGAGGCGGGCGAGGGGAGCACCGAGGCAGAAGTGGATGCCGTGGCCGAAGGAGAGGTGGCGGTTGGGGTTGCGCGTCACATCGAAGCTGGCGGGGTTTTCGAAGATTTCCGGGTCTCGGTTGGCGGCGGCGAGCCAGACGACGGCCTGCTGGCCCTGTTCGATCGTTTTGCCGCCGAGTTCCTGCGTGTGGACGGCGCGCCGGACAGTGGCCTGGACCGGGGAGGAGAAGCGAAGGACTTCTTCGATGGCGTTCGGGACCAGGGTGCGATCGGCTTCAACCTTCGCGAGCTGATCCGGGTGGTTCATGAACTCGATGATCGCGTTGCCGATGAGGTTGGTGGTCGTCTCGTTGCCCGCGACAAGAAGCAGGATGAGCATCTGGAGAAGCTCCTGGAAGTTGAGCTTCTCCCCATCCAGCTCGGCCTGGACGAGGCCACTGATCAGGTCATTCTTCGGGTTCGCGCGGCGCTCCTCGGTCATCTTCTCGAAGTAGGAGCGCATCGCTTCGAACGTCTCTTCTGCGAGACCGCGGCCGGGGTTATCGATGCCGGTGCCAAGCGTCGCGACGATTTCGTTCGACCAGCGCTTGAACGTCGCGCGGTCTTCCGGCGGGACGCCGAGGATCTCGGCGATGACGATGACGGGAAGCGGGTAGGTGAGGGCATCGACGATATCGGCCTGGCCGGCCGCAAGGATCGGGTCCAGCAGCTCGGCCGCGATCTGGCGGATGCGCGGCTCCAGCTGTTCGACCATGCGCGGGGTGAAGGCCTGCGAAACGAGGGCGCGGAGGCGGGTGTGGCGCGGCGGGTCGGAGCCGAGGAGGCTCGGCGGGGGCGGGTTCTCGGTTCCGGGTGGCGGCGCGAAGGCCGAGTTCCAGGAGCTGTTGTCCTTGAGGATGCCCTGGATGTCGTTGTAGCCGAAGACGAGCCACATGCCAGGCTGTTCGAGGTAGAGGGGGCTCATGCGCCGGCCCATTTCGTAGAAGGGGAACGGATCTTCGATGAACTTCGGGTCGGCGAAGTTGAGCGCGGTAACCATTCGGGAAGCCTCCAGCTCCGCCGCGGAGGCCGGGCGGAGGATCACTCTAGCAGACCCGAATGGCGTTCGGGAATGCAATCACAGAGTTCCACGGGTGTTGCATCGTCGTCCCCCCTGCTTCGCGGCCGGCCGCGACTCCTGTCTCGTCCGGTGGACGCAGGCCCTTCGGAAGCCGCAGCCGCCTACGCCTGCGCGGGTACGACTGTTTCGCCGGGCTCGGAGCCGGCGCAGAGGCGCCACTGCTCGACGCAACGGTAAAGCGGCTCGCCCTGCACCGCAT
>JBGOVF010000506.1:0-2708 GCA_041477975.1 Tepidiformaceae bacterium | reverse complement strand
GGAGATCGCGAAGCTGTCGCAAACTGGCCGGGTGCAGATGACCCTCGACAGCGCAGCCCTTCGGGAACTGCTCGACAATGTGCAGATCTGGCCGATCACACTGAACGTGTGCCGGGCAACCTATTCGCTCGACTTCGCGAGCGACCCGGCGGACGAACTGATCGCCGCCACAAGTCTTGTATACGGTGCCCCGCTCGTGACCCGCGACGCCAGGCTGCTGGCGTCGAAGGTCGTTCCACTCGCGACGATCAAATGACCCTGAGCGTCACCCATGCCATCCCGGGCACGTGCCCGGCGCGGCCCGCCTCCGGGTAGTTTGTGCTAGGCTAACAACCGACCTTTACGTGAGGTTAAGGCGCTGGTCGGCTACTTTCGCCGCACGTTTTACTCGCTTGAGAACGCCCAGTTCCGGATCCTCTGGCTGGGGACGCTGTTTTCGTTCCTCGGCATGCAGATGCAGGTCATCGCCCGGGGCTACCTCGCCTACGACCTGACCGGGAAGAACAGTGCGCTCGGCGGCGTGATGCTGGCGTTCGGCGTGCCCCAGCTCGTGCTCGGGCTGTGGGGCGGCGTGCTTGCGGACCGCCTGCCCAAGCGCAACCTGCTCGTGATCTGCCAGGCCATCATCGCCCTCAACTCGGCCTGGCTGGCGACGATGATCGAGCTGGACCGCGTGGAGTTCTGGATGCTCATCGTCGCGGGCTTCGTACAGGGCGCCGGCTTCGCGTTCATTGGACCGGCGCGGCAGGCGTTCATCGGCGACCTGGTGGAGCGCAGGTCGATCGGCAATGCGGTTGTCTTGCAGCAGTTGAGCATGAATAGCACGCGCGTGATTGGCCCGTCCCTGGCGGGGGCGTTCATCGCGATGGCGTTCATCGGTGTGGGCGGGGTGTACTACCTGACGACGGCCGGCTTCGTGCTCGCCTCGATCACCATGCTACGGCTGCCGCCGGGCAACCCGAAACCGCGCGACGACCGTCCCTCGCCGATTGCCGATATGGTCGATGGATTGCGCTACGTGAAACGGCGGCCGTCGATCGCGTTGCTCATCGTCACATCGTTTGCCGTGGTGATGATCGGTTTCCCGTACCAGTCGTTCCTGCCCTCGGTGGCGAAGGATGTCTACCACGTTGGCTCGGGCGGTTACGGCTTCCTCTCTTCCGCTGGCGCCATTGGAGCGGTGATCTGCACGGTGGTAGTGGCGACGTATGCCGAGCACCGCCACGCCTGGAAGTTCCAGCCGCTGCTGGCGCTCGCCTTTGGCGCGGCGATCATGGTGCTGGGGATGACGCCGAACTTCGTGGTTGGGCTTATCGCCATGGTGTTCGTGGGCGGGCTTGCGAGCGCGTTCCAGTCGCTCAACAACTCGCTCACGATGTCGGCGACCGATGGGCCGTACCAGGGGCGGGTGCAGTCGATTTCCATGTTGAGCTGGAGCCTGTTCGGGATCGTGGCGCTGCCGCTGGGCGTGTTGGCCGACATCATCGGGATCCAGGAGACGCTGATCCTCATGGGCGGCGCGACGATCGTGACGGTCGCGGCGCTGCAGGGGTTCGGGCGAACGGAGCGCGTGACGGCGGACCGGAAGGCGCGGGCGGCGGCGGCGCGAGAGCTGCAGGCCGATGGGGTGGCTGCCGGGGGCCGGTAGGCGGCTTCCGATCGGGTGCTATCATCCGCGGCACTGTCCGATGGGACCCCAGAGGTACACATGACTTCCGTGATTTCGAACGCCCCGGTCGTCGAGACAGCGAGCGGGAAGGTGCGCGGCGCCACGGACGACGGCATCCACAGCTTCAAGGGAATCCCGTACGGGGCGCCGACCGGTGGCCAGAACCGCTTCATGCCGCCGCGAAAGCCCGACGCATGGGCTGGCGTGCGCGATGCCCTCGCCTACGGCGCGATCGCTCCCCAGACCGCGCCCGGCGCTCCCGTTTCTGCGACTGCGGAGATGGATGGCGGCGGCGGACGCGAGAGCGAGGACTGCCTCTTCCTCAACATCTTCACGCCGGGGGTGAACGACAGCGCGAAGCGGCCGGTGATGTTCTGGTGCCACGGCGGCGGCTTCCGGAACGGCTCGGGCGGGCCGTCTTACGACGGTTCGAACCTGGCGCGGCGCGGCGACGTAGTGGTGGTTTCCATCAACCACAGGCTGAATGCGCTTGGCTTCGCGCACCTGGGAGACATGGGCGACCGCGCGTTCGCCGCATCCGGAAACGTGGGGATGCTCGACATCGTGGCGGCGCTGGAGTGGGTGCGCGACAACATCGCTGCCTTCGGAGGCGACGCGGGCAATGTCACGGTGTTCGGCGAATCGGGCGGCGGGCGCAAGGTCTCGGCGCTGCTGGCAATGCCCCCGGCGAGGGGGCTGTTCCACAAGGCGATCATCGAGAGCGGTCCCGGCATCCTCGTGAACGAGCGAGCCTACGCGGACGAACTGGCAGGCATCCTGCTGGCCGAACTGGGTCTGAAGGAATCGCAGCTGCCCGAGCTGCAGCAGGTGCCGCTCGACGCCTTCATGGCGGCCGTGTTCCGGGCTTCGGCGAAGCTTCCCTCGTCGAACGCGCGTGGCGACTTCCGGCCGGTGATCGACCCCCAGATCCTGCCGGCGCACCCGTTCGAGCCGGTGGCGTCCGCGATTTCGATGGACATCCCGGTGATGGTGGGGTTCAACCGGACGGAGGCGACGCTCTTCCTCGCGAACGACAAGG
>JBGOVF010000108.1:0-6992 GCA_041477975.1 Tepidiformaceae bacterium | reverse complement strand
CTCGCGGTGACGCGCGGCCAACCGGCAGGTACAGTGCCGCCATGCGCGACTTCGTCGTTGTCGGCGGGAGGCGGGCTCAAACCCCCGGTGAGCGGTTGATCGTCTTTGTGCTGCGCTGGTTGATAACGGCCGCCGCCGTCTGGGTCGCCGCGAAGCTGCTGGGTGGGATTCACCTGGAGGGCTGGAAGAGCACGTTGCTCGTCGCGCTCATCCTGGGGTTGCTGAACGCCTACCTGAAGCCCCTGCTCGTGTTCGGGGGCCTGCCGGCGCTGATCATGACGCTGGGCCTCTTCCTGATCATCATCAACACGGCGCTGCTGGCGCTGACCGCCTGGATATCCGGCAAGTTCGACAGCATCCACTTCGCCATCGACGGCTTCTGGGATGCGTTCTGGGGCGCGGTGATCATCAGCGTGGTGAGCTTCTTCATCACGCGTTTCATCGACCCACGGAAGATTGCGAGGAGCTTCGCGGGATAGGCCCGGTATACTGGCGTCATGAGTACAGCGAAGGTTCGACGACGAAGCGCCGTCCCTCTGGTCGCAGGAACGGTGGACCTGGGATCCGACCAGCTTTCGGAGTGCCTCGAGCACGCCGGTGTTGCGCGGCTTACAAACGGCGACAGGGTCTTGGGGATCGTGCTTACGCCTGCGGCGTACGCTAGCTTGCGAAACGACGTCGAAGAACTCGAACTCGAACTCCGCGCGTGGCAGTCCGAAGTCGAACGCAAGGGCGGCCGACTCATTCCACACGAACAGGTCGAGGCTGAAACAGAGCGGCTTGTCGCAGGTGAAGACTAAAGTCGCATGGTCGTTCGAGGCCCGTGTTGATTTCGAAGCGGTTCTGCTGGCGCGCCGCGAGCGGAGCTTGGGGAGCGCGAAAGAACTTCGAGAAACACTTCTGCGCGCCGTCGATCGGCTTCGCGACTACCCGGATCTCGGACGCGACATCACCGTGGCCGGTCCGCCGGGAGCGTATCGCCGGCTGGTCTCGGGCGTATACCTCATCGACTATCGGCACATCGAGGACACGGTCATCGTGCTCCAGATCCGAGATGGCCGGACCGACGAGCCCTCACAGGACTAGAGGAACTCAACGCTGCCGACCCGGCCGTCACCGCGGCCATTGTCCCCGGGCTGCCGTCCGCCAGGTGTGCATTGCGACCGGAGTGTAACAGGTGTTACCTTCGCCGCGATGCCCAGACTTGGGGTCGCCGGGCGCGGCGTCGTCGGGCCGCGGGAGGTCGCATGAGCACGAAACAACAACCCGTTGCAACCATCGGGGTCCTCTGGCGGGGAGATCCCCGCGCGGTCGAACTTCCAACACCCGAAAACAACCGCCTGCATCGCGTCTTTGCCGCCCTGGCGCAGTTGGGGGTCGAGGCGATCCCGATCGCCTTTTCCGACGACGCGGTCGAACGCGCTCGCGACCAGCTTCTAAGGCTCGACGGGGTCCTGGTGTGGGTGGACCCGATCATGCGTGGCCAGGACCGGACGAAGCTCGACGCATTGCTCCGCGAAGTAGCTGCGAAGGGTGTGTGGGTGAGCGCCCACCCGGATGTCATCCTGAAGATGGGCACGAAAGAGGTGATCTATGCGACGCGCGACCTGGGGTGGGGGACGGACACGCGCATCTACCGGAGCTTCCCCGAGTTTTGCGCAGAGTTCCCAAAGAGCCTCTCCGGCGGCCCGCGGGTTCTGAAACAGTACCGGGGAAACGGCGGTATCGGCGTCTGGCGAGTCGAGTTCGCCACGAGCCCGGCCGCCGTACCACAGCGTCAGAGCCTGGTCCGGGTCTTGCACGCGTTGCGAGGAAGCGTTGAGGAAGAGATGCCCCTGGGCGACCTGGTCGAGCGTTGCGAGGAGTACTTCGCGGGGGACGGGCGCATCATCGACCAGGCCTTTCAGCCGCGGCTCGCCGAGGGCATGATCCGCTGCTACATGGCGCAGAACGAGGTCGCTGGATTCGGTCATCAGTTCGTGACGGCGCTCTTGCTGGAGCCGGGCGCCGCCGAACCTCCACCGGCTCCCCCGCGCTTCTACTACGGACCGGATAAGCCCGAGTTCCAGGCGCTGAAAAGGAAGCTTGAATCGGCCTGGATTCCCGAGATGCAAGCCATCTGCGGTGTCGAGACCGACTCCTTGCCGGCCATCTGGGATGCGGACTTCCTCCTCGGACCGAAGACCGCCGCCGGCGAGGACACGTACGTGCTTTGCGAGATCAACATCAGCGCCGTCTTCCCCATTCCCGACGAAGCCTTCGACAAGCTGGCGGCCGCGGCGCTGCGGTCTGTACTGCGCAACAAGGAATCCCGGGCGGCGATCAACTGAGACTCAGGCCCAAGCTGCTGCCGCCGTCCGCGACGGTTGGCGCCGGCAGGCTGGTGACCGCCCGGTCGTTGAGGGGCTTTGCCGACGGCTTCGTGAGTGTCATTCTCGCGAGTTACCTCGATCACCTCGGCTTCTCCGCCTTGCAGATCGGCGCCATCGTGGCTTCGACGCTCCTCGGCTCAGCCGCGCTCACGCTCGCTGTGGGACTGCTCGGTCATCGACTGCAGGCCGTGCGCGTACTCTTCGGCGCGGCCGCCGTGATGTTCGCGACAGGCCTCGGCTTTGCGGCCATCACAGCGTTTTGGCCGCTCCTCGTTATCGCCTTTGCCGGGACCCTCAATCCATCTGCCGGCGATGTCAGCATCTTCCTCCCGCTCGAACAAGCGATGCTCTCTGAGAAGGTCGCAGCGGACGATCGCACGGCTCTCTTCGCTCGCTACAATCTGGGCGGATCGTTCGCGGGCGCCATCGGCGCCCTCGCCAGTGCCATCCCCGCGCTTGTCGCGCGGTGGCAAGGGTGGAACGATTCAAGCGCCGAGAGAATCGCTTTTGTCGTCTATGCGGGCGTGGCGGTCGTGATTGCCGTCGTCTACCTCGGGCTCAGGCGAACGCCACTGACAGGCGAGGCGCCGCCCGAGCGACAGTCGTTGCGGCAGTCGAAGGGCGTTGTGATGCGCCTCTCGGCGCTGTTCAGCCTCGATTCATTCGGCGGAGGATTCGCCATCCAATCGCTGCTGGTGCTGTGGCTCTTTCGCCGGTTCGATGTTTCGACGAGCGCAGCCGCGGCCACCTTCTTCGCCGCCGGCCTGCTGTCCGCATCGTCACAACTGGCGTCGTCATGGCTTGCCTCGCGCATTGGGCTCATACAAACGATGGTCTTCACGCACCTCCCTTCCAACGTCTTCCTGATTCTCGCCGGGCTCATGCCGACCGCGCCGTTGGCGATTGGCTTCCTGCTGCTGCGAATGTCGCTTTCCCAGATGGATGTGCCCGCGCGGCAGTCGTTCGTGATGGCCGTGGTGCCGCCGCCGGAGCGTGCCGCAGCCGCGAGCGTCACGAACGTTCCGCGGAGCCTCGCCGCCGCGGTGTCACCGTTACTGGCGGGCGCCATGCTCAGCTGGACGTCGTTCGGCTGGCCGCTGATCGCCGGCGGCCTGCTGAAGATCGTTTACGACCTACTGCTGCTGCGCCAGTTTCGGGCCGTTCAGATTCCCGATGAACCGTGATTGCACCTGGCTCCGCAAGGCGGCCGCTCCACCGCATGAGCGCCGGCCTCAATGCGAGTGCAGCGGCTCACTCGTGTGGGGCGACCCGCTTTGGGAATCGAAGGGGTCGGCGTGGATATCCACCACCGAACCTGGCGGGAGGACATGCAGCCAGGCTTGCCGAAGGTCTTCGGCAACAGCGTGAGCCTCGACAAGGGTGTAAGTGGCTGGCATGCACACATGGGCAACGAGGTGAACGGTTCGACCGGAGTTCCGGACCCGGAGGTCACTGATGTGTTCGTATCCGCGCACTTCCTCCGCCGCTTGCTCCAGCCGGTGACGAATCTCCGGGTCGCCGTAGTCCAGGAGCCGAAGAATGACGTCGTGGCCGGATTGGTACGCCGCCCAGCCAATCAGCACGCCGATGCCCAGGCCGACGGTGGCGTCAATGCGAGGTTGGTCGACCATCATGCCGATGGCCGCCGCGACCACGCCGAGTGACGTCAGGCCGTCCGCGCGGGAGTGTTGGCCGTCGGCGGCCAATGCCGAACTGCCTATGCGTTTGCCGACGCGGAGTTTGTACTGTGCGACCCCTTCGTTTCCGGCGAACCCGACCAACCCAGCCATGAACACGATCCAGGGCCGGCCAAGGTCCCGGGTTTCGCCAAGGGCACGGGCCGACTCGTAAATGACGAGGCAGGCACTGGCGGCGATGAGAGCGACGACGACGAGGCCGGCCAGGTCTTCGAGGCGATGGTAACCGTAGCCGAAGCGTTGACTGCGCTGTCGTTTCGTGACAACGAACGCGACCCAGACGATCGCCGTGCCTGCGACATCGACGCCGTTGTGCAGCGTATCGCCGAGGAGCGCGACAGAGCCGCTCAACAGCAGCAATGCGGCCTGGAAGAGCGCCGTTAGCCCCAGTCCGGCGACGCCGACCTGCAGGGCCCGGACGCCCTCACGCGTGGAGAGGTCCAGCGACGTGCTGTGCGAATGCCCGTGGCCCTGGCCATCTCCCGAACTCATCTACAGTGATTAGATGCGCCCGTAGGCGGTGCATCAAGACGGCAACTGCGACGAGTGGCATCTGCCGCGCGTGGCGTGGCGGGGGGCCGGGTAGCCGTGCGCGACTGGCAACCTCCTCGTTATTGCTATCCCTCAACTGTTTTGCCCGGCCCTAACTAACCCCGTACTATCGACCGGCGTGCCGCCAAACCCGCCTGCCGGGACGGCGAGCCTGATCGGAGTCGTTGCCCGTGCAGATCATCCCCGGCATTTATCAGCTGCTCACCCCGTTTCCTCAGTTCACGTTCGAAGACGCGAAGGCGTTACGCGTCGACCTTGAGGCGCACCCACGCGTGACGAAAGGCCTCCCGTACGTGCTGCCGTACCTGGTGAAGGACGGCGGCGACACGATGCTGCTCGACTGTGGCTGGAACACCGATAGCGCCTACGCGGCGCTCGAAGAGGGGATGAAGGAGCACGGTTCGCACCCTACGGAGGTCGAAAAGCTCGTCATCACGCACGTGCACCCGGACCATTACGGGATGTCGGGCCGGCTGAAGCAGCTTTCTAGCTGCGAGATCGTGCTCCACGAAAAGGACGCCGAAGTCATCACGGCGCGTTACTTCGCGCCAAAAGGCCTGATGGAGCAGATGGCGGGCTTCATGGAGAGCAACGGCGTGCCCCCGATGGACACGACGGGGATGTCGCGCGGTTCGATGGGCATGCTCGGCAACGTCGCCGCGGTGCCGGCCGACACCGAAGTCAAGGGCGGCGAGACGTTCAAGGTCGGGGATTTCGACTTCGAGATCATCTGGACGCCCGGGCACTCTCCGGGGCACATCTGCCTCTACGAGCCCAACCGCAAGATCCTCCTGACTGGCGACCACGTGCTGCCCACGATCACGCCGAACGTCTCGATCCACGCGCAGACGCACGGCAGCCCGCTCGGCGACTACATGCGCTCGCTCGTGCTCCTGGAGGACCTGGACGTCGAAATCGTGCTGCCCGCTCACGAATTCCACATCACCGATTTGAAAAAGCGGCTGCGCGAAATCGAGCACCACCACGAGCTGCGGCTGGAAGAGATGGTGCGCTGTGTGGATCGAGGCGGTTCGACTGCATGGGAAGTGGCGGGACGGGTGCAATGGGCGACGGGCACACTGGCCGATTTCGAGCCGCACATGCAGCGCTCGGCCGTCGGCGAAACGATCGCCCACCTGGAATACCTTTACGAGCAGGGGAAGCTTTCGAAGGTCATTCGCGGCAAGCACCTGTACTGGCTGCCAGTCTAGTCATTTTGGATTTTGGATTGCGGATTTTGGATTCGGCCGCTCGCGGGATAGCCCGGTCTGCAATCCAAAATCGAGAATCCGAAAATCATCCGGGTTCGTGCGTGCGCCCGCTCATGCCGGTGGGGCGGATCCGCCAGGGGACCATGCCGATGGTCGCGAAGCGCTCCTGCAGGAGTTGCTGCGCCCACGGTGGAGCGTCGGCCAGGCGTTCGCGTAGCTGGCCGGCGAAGGGGCCGAATTCGGCCGGGTTCGGGACTTCTTCCCAGGCGCCCTGGCCACTGACGCTGGACCACTCCCATGGTCCCGTTTCCGCGCTTGAATCCACCTGGAAGGCGACCGTGGGGTTGGCCGCCGCGAGGCGCGTTTTGCGGCCGGGGGTTGTTAGGCCGCAGAGGGCGCCCTGGTACCACGTGTAGAAAACCGGGACGACATACTGCTCGTCGCCGGAGACGAACCCGAGGCGCACCACGCGCTGAGCGGCGAGTACCGCTTCAATCTCTTCGTTGTTGAGATCGCGAAAGCCCATGGGCGGAGGCTACGGCGCGGGGGCTCGGGCTGCAGGCATCCTGCTTACATGCAGCCGGCCCGGCGTGGCGACGCCGGGCCGGCAAAAGGGGGACTGGCGCCGGCGGGGGACCGGCGGTTCACCCTGTACAACGCACAACGCGCGCAAAAGTTCCCGCTTACCCCGAGATTTCGTTCTCTACTGAACCCACGTGGCGCGGGCGCCGGCCGCGATCGGGCGGGCCTCGCCGCTCGCCACGTCCAGCAGCCAGCTCACCGGCCGAGCCTCGTCGCCCATCTGCTCCCACGTCGTAAAGCCAACGACTCCGCTGGCGACGACCTGGAGGTCGATGACGTTGCCGAACGGGAGCACCCGGCGGCTGCCATCGACGAGGTTCCCGATCGTGAGACCGTTCTGGCCGCGCACAGCGAACTGCTCGTGATAGACGATGTGCGTGGCATCGAGGAAGGCGGCGAGCCGGCCCATCCCGGCGCCACAGCCTCCGCCGTTGACCGGCTTCGGGGCAGCGCGCTGGAAGGTCGCGCGGGAGCCATCGCGCAGCGAAATCGTCTGGAGGGGGCCGAAACCGCCGCCGCCGAGCAGCGCATCGCCGGACGGCGAGACGCTGATCGACCAGATGCCTTCGCCCTCCGCG
>JBGOVF010000143.1:0-6373 GCA_041477975.1 Tepidiformaceae bacterium | reverse complement strand
GGCAGCCCTCGCGCCGTCGAAGAGGGGATGGCGGTGCTGCTGCCGCTCATCCCGCACATCGCCGAGCTTCTCGCCGGCCCCGTCGACCACGGCAACCCGTGACCGCTCTCCGCATCGATGTCCTGACGCTCTTCCCCGAAGCCTTCGTTGGTCCGCTTGATGTCTCCATCATCAAAAGGGCGCGCGAGGACGGCCTCCTCGATTTCCAGGTCCACAACATCCGCGAGTACGCAACCGACAGGCATCGCTCAGTCGATGACTACCCCTTCGGCGGCGGTCAGGGGATGGTTATGCGCGTCGATGTCCTCGATGCCGCGCTCCAGCACGTCCAGGGCCTCGCCGAGCCCGCCGGCCTCGTGGTCTACATGTCACCGCAGGGTGAGCGCCTGAACGACGCCCTGGTCCGCGAACTCGCCACGCATCCGCGCCTCGTCGTTGTTTGCGGTCGCTATGAAGGCGTGGACCAGCGGTTCATCGATAACTGCGTCGACCGCGAGGTCTCGATCGGCGACTACATCCTCACCGGCGGCGAGTTGCCGGCCATGGTGCTGATCGACGCCGTCGCCCGCCACATCCCGGGCGCCCTGGGCGACGAGGCCTCGCCAGAAGAAGAATCGTTCGCCGGTGGCCTCCTCGAACACCCCCAGTACACGCGCCCGGCCGAATACCGCGGCTGGCCCGTCCCCGAGGTCCTGCTCAGCGGGCACCACGCCAACATCGAGAAGTGGAAGAAGGAACAGCGCCTCCAGCGCACCCGCGAACGCCGTCCGGACCTGCTGGACTAGGCTTGCTCGTCCTGCACGGTGGTCTCATCGCCGAGGTCGGCAAACAGATCGTCGATCGCTACCTCGAACCCCGGAAGTACTGCTTCTCCTGTGAGCGTCTCCCCCGTGCGTACCAGTGCGGTGGTGCCGTCGCCTCGCAGGACTTGGACGCTGCTCGTGCGGGGGAATACCACCCACACGAGCGGCACGCCCGCCCGAATGTAATCGTCCGCTTTCTTTTGCACATCAGACGCGAGGTCGGTGGGTGACACGACCTCGACAGCGAATTCGGGCGGTACGGAAACCCAGCCGGTCCGCGGAATTCGTGGCAGCCGAGCTGTGGAGATGTACGAAACGTCAGGCATGCGCAGGTCACCCGGGGCCCACGAGAAAATCGTGAAGCCGCCGTCCGACCCCGCGACTCGGCCCGGATGCCCGAGGTCTATCCAACGCGAGAGGAGCACGATTAGGCGCGCGGCGATGTAGGACGAGAGATAGCTCATGACCCGCTCCTTGAGTTCGCCGTCGATGATCTCGAACCGATCCCCATCGGGCATCGTGAGCAGGTCTTCGGCCGTGTAGACGCGCGAGGTTTCAGCGGTTGCCACGGAGACAGTATACAGGCCGGTCTTCACGTCCCAGCCGACCGAGCTACAGCCCCAGCACGATCCGCCGGAACGCCTGGTTCGAAAGCGCACCGGGCCGTGCCGCCGCGATCCGCGCTATCGCGGCCTCGCCGCTCAACCCGAACTCGCGCAGCAGCAGCCCCGTGAGCAAACCGCTGCGGTTCATCCCGTGAGTACAGAGGACTACCACGCGCTCCGTGCCGCCATCCCGCCGTGCTGCCTCCGCCGCCGTCCGTACCGAGGCCTCGATCCGCTCGTAGTGCATCGGCGGCCCATCGATGTCGGCGAAGACGCACGCCACCCACGTCGCGGCCGCTGCCCGCAGCGGGGCGGGCATATCCCCCGCGCAATCGATGACCAGCGACATTGAAAGCCCTGCAGCGTCGAGCGGCGCCCCAACCTCGCTGTCCGCCCCACCCATCCAGATATCGGCCCGCAGCCCGGCGACCTCCGTCCGATCAAGCACAAGGCTTGCGTGAGGAACGTGTTGGCGGTGCGCCTGGACCGAAGGGTCTTCGAGCATCCACGCGAGCATGCCGAACCGCAGCCGAATGTTAAAGCGTGTGACCGCACGGACCGCCCGCTCACGTGCCAAAACGAGAGTTGGTGCGCCTGGGCCTCGAACTCCAGGCTGCCGTCGTCGCGCACATCATCGCTGCGTCCCGGAGTCGCCGAATCGCCGAATCGCAAATCGCGAATGCCTAAGGCGCGTGTTCCCAGTCCAGCATCATCACGTCGATCTCTTCGCCGGCCTCGGCGACCGGCTGATCGTGCGGGATGATCGTCAGCGCATTCGCGGCGCTCATGCTCGTGAGAATGCCGCTGCCCTGTGGCCCTGTCAGGCTCGCGTAATACCGGCCGTCTTCGCCCTCCGTCACAAAGCAGCGTGCGTAGAACCGGCGTTGGTCCGCGTTCAAAATTCGGTCCCGCGTGATCGCCCTTATCACCGGCCGTTCCCAGTCGCTCCGTCCCAGCATGGTGAAGATCGCCGGCCGCCCGAAGAGCTCAAATGAGACCATCGAACTCACGGGGTTCCCCGGCAAGCCCAAATGCGGCACCTTCCGCCCATCGAGCGCATTGAACGCCCCGAACGCCAGCGGCTTCCCGGGCCGCATCCGCACAGTCCAGAAGTCGATGGCCCCCTCGCGGGCCAGCACATCCTTCACCACGTCGAAGTCGCCGCGCGACACGCCGGCGCTCGTGACCAACATGTCCGCGTCAAGCCCTTCGTGGATTTTCGTCGCCAGGTCCTCAACCGTATCGCGCGCGATACCCAGTAGCTTCGGGATGCCCCCGTACTTCTTCACCAGCGCCGCGATGCCGTGCGCGTTCGCGTCGTAGATGCGGCCCGGCTTGAGCGGTTCGCCGGGCTCCGTAACCTCGTCGCCAGTCGAAAGGATTGCGACGACGGGCCGCCGGTAAACCGCTGCTTCCGTCAGCCCGATGCTCGCCAGCACGCCAATTTCCGACGCCCGAAGCACGCGGCCAGCGGGCACCACCGTCTGGCCATTCGTAACATCCTCGGCGCGGTAGCGAATGTTTGCTCCAACACCCGCAGCCTTCAGCACCTGCACAGCCGTTGCTTTCGCTGCCTGCTGGCCCACGTCTCGCAAGGGTTCATCCGTCTCTTCGAAGGGCACCACCGAATCGGCGCCCGCCGGAATCGGCGCGCCCGTCATGATCCGCACCGCTTCACCGGCGCCCACCGGCGTATCCAGCACGTAGCCGGCGGCCAGGTCCGCAATCACTCTCAGCGTCTTCGGCGACGTTTCCGTCGCGCCGGTCGTATCCGCAGCTCGGACCGCGTAGCCGTCCATCGCGGTGTTGTCGAGCGGCGGGATATCGAAGGGGGCTACCGCGTCTTCGGCCAACACCTGGCCGAGCGCATCGAGCAGAGGCCGGCGCTCTACCTCCAGCCGGGAGAAGAACGCGAGGATACGATCGCGCGCATCTTCCACGCTGATCATCGAAGTAGCAGGGAAGGTCATGGCAGGCAGGCTCCCGGGTGAGTCTCGTTAGCTTACCGCCCCGGCGCCGACCGCCGAATCAGAGCCAGGCGGCGCGGTCGTCTCACGGGGAGAGATCAGCCAGCAGGTCAAGCAGCTCCGGCGGCACTAGCGGACGCTGCGGATCGCGCATTTCGGTTATCGCGACCCAGCCCAGATCGAACGGCACGCCGTCGTCTTCCGCACAGTGGATGACGTCGCGTCCGTAGAGCGACCTGTCGACGAATTCTGCTTCGAAGACGTAGATGATTTCGTGCCCTGCGCCGCCCTGGAACGTGAAGATGTTCTCCACGACCTGAAGCAGCCGGAGTTGCGTGATCTCCGCACCGATTTCCTCCCGGATTTCTCGACGCACGGCATCTTCCGCGCGCTCACCATGCTCGATGCCACCGCCAGGCGCGCGCCAATGGCCCCGTTGCTTCACGCCATCCCAGCTTTCGAGCACGAGGAGTTCGTCGCCGCGTCGAAACAAACATTGCACCGTTGGACGAATGCGCCGTTCGCCATGGCTGAGGAGCACCGAACGGAGGCCCTCCGGATACACGTCGCCTGTGCCGGTCGCGATTTCGACGGCGTCCACCCAGCGAAGGTCAAGGCTCTTGCCGGAGGCCTCGACTCCTGATGGTCTGTCGTTTGCCAGAAATGCGGGGTCGAAGGCGCCGGCTTCGAAGACAAAGACGATTTCGTGTTCGGGCTGGCCGCGCCAGGTGATGAACGCCTCGACCGTGGTGCGCAGGCGCGGGTTGGTGAGAGTCAGTCCGGTCTCTTCGGCGATTTCGCGAATGACGGCCGCGCGCGCAGTTTCCCCGAATTCGATCCCTCCACCGGGAGCGCGCCAGCCAGACTGGCCCGTCTCAGGGTCGTGGATGCGGATGAGCAGCGCTTCGCGGCCGCGCCGGATGACGCAGTGGGCGGCAGCGCGTGGGCCGGGCATCAGGCCAGCGCTGCGCGGAGGGCAGCGATGTTGTCGGCGACGCTGGCTTCGGCGTTGTAGATCGAGCTCCCGCAGACGAGGATGTTGCCGCCCGCGGCCACGCAGCGCGCGATGTTAGCGACTTTCACGCCGCCGTCGATTTCGATGTCAGCCGGGGAGCCGAGGCTGGCGAGCAGATCGCGGATGCGCGTCACCTTTTCGAGCTGGTGAGGAAGCATCTGCTGGCCGCCCCAGCCGGGGTTGATCGTCATCACCATCACCTGGTCGGCGTCCGGGAGGGATTCTTCGATGGCCGAGATGGGCGTCCCGGGATTGAGGCAGACCCCGGCGCGACGACCGAGGCGGCGAATTTCGGTCAGGGTCCGGTTGATGTGGGGCGACGCCTCGATGTGGACGTTGATCGTGTCGGCGACGCTGGCGAACGCTTCGACGTGCTTCTCGGGCTCGACGATCATGAGGTGGAGGTCGAAGGGCAAAGTCGTCACCTTGCGAAGTGACTCCACGAGGATTGGGCCGAAGGTGATGTTCGGGACGAAACGCCCGTCCATGATGTCCAGGTGCAGCATGTCGGCGCCGGCCGCCTCGGCGGCGCGGACTTCGTCGGCGAGGCGGCCGAAGTCGGCGGTCAGGATGGACGGAGCGATCTTCACCGTTCGCACTGCCGCCATTCTAGCGTCTCAGGCTTTATACTCTCCTGTGTAGGCGCCTCAACAATTATGACCGTGAAGATCGTCACCGACTCTACCTGCGACCTCCCGCGTGAGCTGGTGGAACAGTTGGAGATCACGGTCGTCCCGCTGACCGTGTTCTTTGGCGACGAGGCCTTGCTCGACGGCGTCGATATCGACTCGAAGGCGTTCTACGACCGCCTGCAAACATCCGCGATCCTTCCGCGCACGAGCCAGCCCTCGGTCGACCTCTTCCAGGTTGCGTACGAGGAGCTCGGGCGGGAGACCAACGAGGTTGTCTCGATCCACCTCTCGTCGAAGCTTTCGGGGACGCTTAACGCTGCTTCGGTGGCCCGGGAAGTCGTGGCCCATTCGGTTCACGTGGACCTCATCGATTCGTACAGCGTCGGGCTCGGCCTTGGGCTCATCGTGCTCGAAGCAGCAACGGCGGCGAAGGCGGGCGCGTCGCTGGCCGAGGTGGTGGCGGTGGCGCGCCGGGCGATGGACCGGGTGAGCGTCCATGTGGCGGTCGATACGCTCGAGTTTCTGCAGCGCGGCGGGCGAATCGGGCGTGCCCGGTCGCTCCTTGGCTCTGTGCTCAGCATCAAACCCATCCTCAAGGTCGAAGACGGAGAGGTCGCCCCGTTCGAACGAGTCCGGACGCGGAGCAAGGCCGTCGAGCGCATTTTCCAGATCGCGAGCAATATGCCGCGCGCGAAAGCGATGTTCATCGCCGCCTCCGGCGACACGACGACGGCCGAGGAACTCATCGAGCGCCTGCGGCCGCTGTTACCTCACACCGACATCCGCCTGGGACAGTTGGGGCCGGCCGTAGGCGTGTACACGGGACCGAACGCGCTGGGTGTGGCCGCGCTGGAGCGCGAGTGAGCGCCGCGGCAGCCACTGAGGATGAACGCCTCCGGCGAGTGTTCGAGCTCGAACGTGAACGCGGTTGCAAGAACAGTGTCGTTGTGGGCGGCCTGGACCGGATGTTGATTCAGCTTGCCGAAGACGGGCTGATGCCCGCGGCCGGGCCGTTGGCCAACCGGGTGCGTGAACTGCCGCGGGACGGCTACAGGTCGTTGCCCGAAGCCGACCGTCGCGCCTGGCTCGATGCCACGCTCGCCGCGCTCCAATTGCGTCGCACCGCTCCTACGCCTGCGGCGGGAGGGCGGAGTGCGGCGGCGCGAAGATCTGAGCGTGCGCGAACGCGCCTGGCTGCGCCGCCGGCCGTCGGCGCGGATTCAGAAGGCGCGTCTCACGGGAGCCACAGTCTCGAGCCCGCCTCGCCGGTCACGCACTTGCCCGGCATCGGTAAGGCGGCGGCGGAGCGGCTGGAGAAGGTCGGCGTTGCCACGGCCGGCGATGCCGTGTT
>JBGOVF010000347.1:0-3622 GCA_041477975.1 Tepidiformaceae bacterium | reverse complement strand
CGTCAGTCCCTTAGCGCGCGCCGTCCGTACATAGTCCTCCTGAAGCACCGTAAGCATCGCGGAGCGCGTCATTCGCATCACCGAGGCGGCGAACGACGAACCGAGGATGAGGGCCGGGATGAAAAACTGCTGCGCGTTCCTCCAGGGGTCATCGAAGATCGAGATGGCGCCAGACGGCGGAATCCAGTGGAACCACAGCGCAAGATAGGTGATAGCGAGGGTGCCGAGCACGTAGCTGGGCACCGAAAGACCAACCACGGCTCCCAGGCGCGCAAGATAATCCACGAGGGAACCGCGTGTGATGGCGCTGACGACCCCGGCTGGAATCGCAATGAGAAGGCCGACGAGGGTGGCGAGGATGGTCATTTCAATGGTGACCGGCGCGGCGCGGCGGATCTGTGCCCCTACCGGCTGGCGGTTGTAGAGGCTTTCGCCGAAGTCGCCCCGCAGGGTGTGGCCGGCCCATTCCAGGTACTGGATGAACAGTGGCCGATCGAGCCCGGCCTCTTTTCGCAGTTGGTCGTGCGTCGCCTTGTCAAGCCCAGATGTGGCGGACTGGGCCGAGAATACATCGCCGGGCAGTATCCGGGCCAGCACGAAGACCAAAATGCTCACTCCAACGAGCACCGGGACCATCAGGACGAGGCGGCGAAGGATGTACTGGGTCATGAAGGGCTCCAGCGAACAACCCCGCCAGCCATGGTGGCTGGCGGGGTAACAGGGTGTGATGCCTTCCCGGGGGAACTAGCCGAGCCACACCTGCTCGAACATGGTCTGGAGGCCCCAGCCGGCCGGGTCGCTGTACTGGTTGAAGAGCCAGTTGTGGACCGTCTTGTCGTGGAAGAACAAGGCGGGCGAGTCGAGCATCGGGATCAAGTACGGACGCAGGTGCACCTTGTTCCAGATAGCCTGGTACGCCGTCTTCTGGTCGGCTGCCGATGTCGATTCGGTGAGCTTCTTGATCGCCGCGTCGATCTCCGGGTCGTTGATCTTGAGGGCGTTTCGTCCGGAAGTCGATTCGAGGAACGTCTTCATGATGAGCGGAGCGTGGCGCGGCACCGTGGAGATGAACCCGAGAGCCATGTTGTCGAACTGACCGGCACTGAACTTCGGGCCGTAGGCCACGATGTCGTTCAGTTGCAGCTTGAGATTGATTCCCGCCGCCTTCACCTGCTCGCCGATGAACTGGATCGTGTCGACGAGGCCCTGGCCGTAAGCGGCGTAGTCGACGGTCGCGTCCAGGGTCCCCGTCACGCCAGCGGCCGAGAGCAGCTTCTTCGCGTTGGCAACGTCGTACTTGTTGACGGCGCTGAGGTCCGGCTGCTTGTCGAAGTAGTCGACCCACGTGAAGTTGCCGATTGCGTTGGCGCCGAGGTTCGGAGAGAGGGTCTTCGCCATGGCGGTGCGGTCCCACGCCTGCGAGAGCGCCTGGGCAACCAGCGGGTTGTTGAAGGGCGGCTTGTCTGTCTTCAGACCGAGGAAGAAGACGGCAGACTGCCAGCGACTGTCGAGTTTCAAGACGACGCCGTCAGACTTCCGGCTCATGTCCTCCTTATAGGTGGCGTCGGCGCCGAGGCCGTCGCCGCGGCCCGCCGGGAACTGCCCGGTGAGGTAAGCCTCGCGGCCGGAGGTCGCGTCCTTGTATGGAACGTACTCGATGGTATCGACGTACGGCCGGCCCTGGACGTAATAGTCCTTGTTCTTCGTGTAATGGGCGCTCGTGCTGGCGGTGTACTGATCCAGGATGAACGGGCCGGTGCCAACGGCGCGCTTGGAGAAGTCGCCATCGGCCTGGGCGATCTCCTTGGGGAGCATCACGACACGCATTTCGGCCAGCGCCGGAAGCAGGTAGTTGATGGGCGACTTGAGCGTTACCTTGACTGTCGTCGCATCCGGCGCCTCGACCTTGTCGATCGGCAGCCAGGCGGTATTGAATTCCGCGCTCGCCGCATACGCCTCAAGGGTGAATTTCACGTCGTCCGACGTAAACGGGCGGCCGTTGAGCGGTGCCACGTTCTGCCACTTTACGTTCGGCTTCAGCTTGATGGTGACGGTTCCGGGAGTCACAGACTCCGAGCTGGCGGCGAGGTCCGGGACTACTTCGAGCGCCAACGGGTTGTAGGGCTTCAGATCGGCCCCCACCTTGGACCGGAACAACCGCGAATACACAGGTGTGTAGATGTTGGCGCTTTCAAAGGACGTACCTTTGATTGGGTCGAGCGTCGCGGCTTTGATCCCCACGCCGTACTTGAGAGCGCCGCCCGGCTTGGGGGTGAGCGTCAGGTCTGGCTTGTTCTGGAGCCATTCGAAGCCGCCGATCTGCGGCACGGCCGTTGGGGAGGCCGGAGCCGGCGTGTTTCCGCCGCTTGTTGGCGTGTTCTTCGTGGAATCATCGTCGCCACAGCCAACGGCAACGAGGCCGACGGCGCCGACGCCACCGACGGCCGCACCTTTGAGGAGCTGGCGCCTGCGCAGGCGCTTCCAGTAGACGCTTGTTTCTTCTCTCGCCACGGGGAATCCCCTCCTTGATATGGGTGGTTCCGTCAGTTTGGGGCAGCCGGCCCCGGTCGGGTTCGCGTGTCTTGATCCGTAGCCGGCGAGCGACCCCTTCGGCTCTTCGGCGCGGGTACGGCGGATCGATGTAGTTGGATTTGTTATCCGGGCGAACGCCATGGCCGCCACGCGGTCCGTGGCGGCGGCAGCCCTCGCTGCAGTGGGTGGCGAACGTTGGCCGGCACACCTCCCTCGTTCCGAACCATCGCCCACAATGTGGGTCTCGCTTCGTTTCCGTCCACGCGGCGGGGTCGATGGATATACGTCGCGGACGGCTTTGCGGTTTGTAGCATCGCGGGGAATACAGTGTCAACGGTTGCGTTCATCAAAGTTGACATCGATCCTGCTTTTGTTTAGAAATCGAGAGGCCACTAACCGCGTTTGAACGCCCGCCTGGCGGCGGTCTCCGCCACTCTACTTCCCAGGAGAGAATCGATGACGCAGGTCGCTGACCAAACGGAGCAACTCGAGCGCCTTGACACGAGTGATGTCGACCGCTGGATCGGCAAGCCGATCGGTGGGGGCCAGTTGAAGGACCCCATTACCAGAAACGATATTCGGCGCTGGGCGCAGGGGATGCAGAACCCCAACCCTATTTATATAGATGAAAACTTCGCCGAAGCCAGCAAGTTTGGCGAGTTCGTCGCGCCCCAGTCGTTCACGATTTGCACGGATGTTGGCCACGGCGCCACGCCCGCCATCCAGGGCACCATCCCCGATTCCCACATGCTCTTCGGCGGCGACGAGTGGTGGTTCTTCGGTCCGCGGATCAAGCCGGGCGACAAACTGCGATCGGAGCGCCTTGCCTTCGATTACAAAGTCGCGAACACGTCCTTCGCCGGCCCCACGATGTTCCAGCGCGGCGATACCACCTACGTCAACCAACGCGGCGAGATCGTCGCAAAGCAGCGCTCGACCTCGATTCGCTATCTCGTCGCGAACGCCCGCCGGCTCAACTCTTTGAAGGAGCTGGAGCGCGAACCTGACTGGACGGACGAAGAGATGATGGCCGTCGAGCGCGAAAAGCTCGATTACTACAAGACGTTCCAGGAGCACGTAGACCGAAACT
>JBGOVF010000147.1:0-6295 GCA_041477975.1 Tepidiformaceae bacterium | reverse complement strand
CATCCAGGCCTCAACCATGGACACGGAAGGCGACCCCAACTGCCTGGACTACATCTGGCTGAGCGGCGACGTTACGGCCCTCGCCGCTCGAGTGGCCGCCAATGAACACGCGGCCGGCGACTCAACGCTTTACCCCAGCGACCATTTCGCCATCGTTGCCAGGGTGGAGCTTCGGTAGCGGCACTCGCGCGGTTTCTCCGGCTTCCGATGATCGCGAACATGGAGCCCTTCACGTGTGCGGCCTGCGGAACGGGAAAACGGACCTGGGGCTACGTCCGCTTTCGGCCCATGCGCGTGGATGGCGGCTGGGTGCCGGATGAGAGTGCGACGGTGGCCCGGGTCGCGGTCTGTGAGGCTTGTGAGAGCTGGCTCGCGGGCCTCGTGGCTTCGGCGCGTGGGTTTCGTTCGCCTGTAGAGGGCCTGTTCGGTGCGCCATCCTCGGGTGGGCGGCGGCTCGTGTTCGAAGACCAGTGCCAGGTTTGCTGCGAAATGCCTGGCGGCGCGGGCTCACTCATCGAAACGCTCGTCCAGCCCGGATCGCGGACGGCGCTGCCTCGGACGTTCGCCTGCGTCTTTTGCGCGGCGTGGCTCTTCAGCCTGGCGACCGATGGCAGGTCGGCAAGGGAGCGGGCCTCCCGCGAGATCGACGGCCCCTACGGGGATTGGCCACACGCCAACCTCCGGGAACTGTTTGTCGAAGCGGACGTGGTCGGCCGCGGCGTGGCCGAGACCATTGCGGAGGCTTGCCGGGTGATGGAAGTGCCAATAGCGGCAGCGCTCCCGGGTTCGGTGCTCTTCATCGAGGCGTCCAGTGGCGGCCGGGCTACGCGCGCCATCGCCGCCGAGCGACTGCACCGGAGGGCCATCCTTGTGGTCGCTCCGATCAGCGCGCGCGGCGATCTCTTCACGAGCCTGGCCGCTGGCGCGACCAACTGGCTCACAGCCCCGCTCACCCCGCAGCAGGTTTCGGCGGCCCTCGGCGCCACTCTCCCGCATCGCCTGCCGAACATGCACTGGGACCCTGTGACGGCGCTCCCGATCGCGCGGCTCGAAGGAAGCGGCCGCCCGGCGCTCGCGATCGAACCGGCGGGAGCGATGGACCCTTTCGAGGTTGCATGGCTCACGCGTCGGTTCTCGCGGGGGTACGACCAGGTCGTCTCGGCGAACGGGCGGATCGTGCTTCTGCCGCGGGCCACGGAGGATCAGATCGAGTTGGTGAGGGAGCGGTTGACTCACCTTCTCGGCGGCCGCTGCACGATCACGCCGTTCGCACCCGAGGCCGCGCCGGTGCGGCGGCTCGATGCGGCGGGGTAATCCCCTAGGGTTGTTCCCCGAGTGCCAGCCGCGTCACGTCAACGCAGACTGGGAGAAAGCCATCCGTCCGCGTCCGACGGACGAAAGAGTGCCTGATGTACTCGATCCGCGTCGACTCCCTTCATGAGCGCCTGTTGCTCGAATTCAGCGATGGGCTCAACACGAACGAAGCGTTGCGGGCGGTGTCGCAGGGCTTCGCCATGGCGGAAGCCGGCCGGCTCCCCGACATCCTCTGCGACCTGACAGCGGTCAGCCGCGGGCCGTCCAGCCTCCTGGTAATCGCCGCCTCCTTTGCCTCGCATTACAGCGAGGGTACGCGCATCGCGCTGGTCGTCAGCGAAGAACAGGCCCGCTGGGCGCAGAGATTCGTGCGCTTCTCCGGGATCCGCGAGGGCGTGAACGCGTTCCTCGAAGGCGCGCAGGCGGAGGCGTGGCTTTCGACGCCGGCACGGCGCCCGCAGGCCGTGCTCTCCACCACAGGACAGCGCCACCTGCGGGAGATGATTCGGGTGGCCGCCCCCCACGATGGCACAGCCCCGCCTCGCGGCCAGGCTGCCGGCTACCGCCGCTCAGGCAGTTGACGACTAACGACTCGCAACTACTCGCGTGTCGCCGCCCACGCCAGCAACCCTTCCGCGCCCCGCGTGTTGACGATACGGTCGAGCGGGACTTCGCATTCCGCCGCCCGAGCGCAGCCATACGGTAGCCACGCCATCTGGCCCGGCGCATGGCTGTCGCTGTCGATCGAGAACCAGCAGCCCGTTTCGATGGCAAGCTGGAGGAGCCGCCGTGGCGGGTCTAGCCGCTCGGGGCGCGAGTTGATCTCGACTGCTTTGCCGAAGCGTTCGCAGGCCGCGAAGACGATCTCCGCGTCGAACGTTGATTCGGGACGGTTCTTGGCCGACATCAGCCGCCCGGTGCAGTGGCCCAAGATGTCGAGGTTCGGGTTCGAGATAGCGGTGACCATGCGCAAGGTCATCGGCTCCGATTCCATGCGCAGCTTGCTGTGGACGCTGCCGACGACGATATCGAGCTGCGCCAACAGCTCCGGCTGTTGGTCGAGCGAGCCGTCTTCGAGGATGTCGCATTCGATGCCGGTGAGGATCCGGAACGGCGCCAGTTCGGAATTGAGGCGCGCGACGACGCCAAGCTGGTCGCGGAGTCGCTCCGCCGTTAGTCCGTGTGCGACCGTCAGGCGCGGAGAATGGTCTGTGAGGACCATGTACTCGTGGCCGATCTCGATAGCGGTCTCCGCCATCTCGCGGATCGGGCTGCCGCCATCTGACCAGTCGGAGTGGACGTGGCAGTCGCCGCGCAGCGCAGCGAGAAAGGCTTCGCCGCCTGCGGGAAGCAGAAACGGGTCGGATTCGAGCTTCGCAAGGTAGGACGGCAACTCGACGGCCAGCGCTTCGGCGATGACCTTCGCTGTCACATCGCCGACGCCGGAGATCGATTTGAGCTGGCCTTCAGCGGCGAGCTTCGCCAGGTCCGGTGGAGGCAGCCCGGCGATGGCCGCCGCGGCTTTGCGGAAGGCCTGGACGCGGTAAGTCGGCTCGTTCGCCAGCTCTAGCCAGAAGGCGATTCGTTTGAGTGCGGCGATGGGATCCACGGAGGTAAGCATACGGACGGGCGTGGCAAACGGAATGGTGGGGTCGAACGCCATGTAGCGGCGTTCGCGTACAGCGTGACGCTGACATTCCACAGCGCCATGTGGTCGCAAGCGCGAAGACGGGCGCCTTTCGGCGCCCGTCCTGGTTTGTTGTGCAACCAGCCGGAGCTAGTCGTTGTCCTCGTAGCTGCCAACGCCGCCGAGGCCACGACGAGGAGGAGGGGGAGGAGGGGGAGCACCACCTTCGGTGGGAGCGGTTTCCGTGCGACGCGTCCAGCCGCGGGTTGCGCCGCCGATAGGTGTACCGCCGCCACCACGCTGGCCGCCGCCGCCGTAGCCGCCACCATCGCGCTGGCCGCCGCCACGCTGGCCGCCGCCGAAGCCACCACCACCGCCACGCTGGCCGCCACCGCCGCCACGGCCGAAGCCGCCGCCGCTGCCACTGCGCGGGCCGCCGCGTCCGCCGCCGCCAAAGCTGCTGCCTTCGCGCTGGCGATCGCCGCCGCCGCCACCACCGCCGGGGCGAGGACCGCGGTCGCGTCCGCCACCGCCGCCGAAGCCGCCGCGGCCGCGCTGGCCGCCGCCGCCCTCGCCCGGAGGCGGAGCAGGAGGCGCTTCTTCGCCAAGGAGAACCGCCCGGCGGGAAAGGTTGATTCGACCGAGGTTGTCGATTTCCGTGACCATGACGGTCACTTCATCGCCGACGGAGACTTCGTCTTCGACGGTTTCGATGTGATCCTCGCCCAGCTGCGAAATGTGGACGAGGCCTTCCTTGCCGGGAAGGATTTCGACGAAGGCGCCGAAGTTGAGGAGACGCGTGACCTTGCCGGTGTAGATCTCGCCGACGCGGACTTCCTTCGTGAGGCCTTCGATCATTGCGATGGCCTTGCGGGCCACGCCTTCGTTGATGCCGCCGACGAAGACGGTGCCGTCTTCTTCGATGTCGATCGTGGCGCCGCCGGCCTCTTCCTGGATCTTGCGGATCATCTTGCCGCCGGGGCCGATGACCGTCCCGATGAGCTCGGGGTTGATCTGGATGCGGTACATCTTCGGCGCGTACTCCGAAACTTCCTCGCGCGGGGCGGGAAGGATTTCGAGCATACGGTCGAGGATGAAGTCGCGGGCGACCTTGGCCTGCAGGAGCGCCGTCTTCAGGAGGTCGTGCGAGAGGCCGCCGGTCTTGTTGTCGAGCTGGAGGGCGGTGATGCCATCGCGGGTGCCGGCGACCTTGAAGTCCATGTCGCCCATGAAGTCTTCCTGGCCGGCGATATCGGTGAGGACCTTGAACTCGCCGTTTTCGCCGCTGATGAGGCCCATTGCAATGCCGGCGACTGGCGAGGAGATGGGCACACCGGCGTCCATGAGGGCGAGGGTGCTGCCGCAAACGCTGGCCATGGAACTGGAGCCGTTCGAGGACATCGTTTCGCTGACGACGCGGATGGCGTAGGGGAACTCATCAGTCGTCGGGAGCACCGGTTCGAGGGCGCGTTCGGCGAGCGCTCCGTGGCCGATTTCGCGGCGGCCGGGGCCGCGCATCGGTCGAACTTCGCCGACCGAGTAGGGCGGGAAGTTGTACTGGTGCATGTAGCGCTTGGATTCGTGCGGCGAAAGCGTGTCCAGCTTCTGGGCCATGCTGATCCCGCCGAGCGTTGCGACGCTCAGGACCTGGGTCTGGCCGCGCTGGAAGAGGCCGGTGCCGTGCGTTCGCGGGAGCACGCCGACGTGGATGTCGAGGTCGCGGATCTGCGTCGGCTCGCGGCCATCGGCGCGCGTGTTCCGCTCGAGGATCTGCTTACGGAGATACTTCTTGATGAAGTAGTTGAGCGCATCCCGCAGCTCGTTCGGTTTGAACTCTTCGCCGAAGCGCTCGGCCAGCTGGGCCGTGACGGCCTTGTTGGCGTCGCTGCGCTCGCTCGATGCGTTGGCAACGAGTTCGTCGACGCGGTCGGCGAGGAACGCCGCGACGGCTTCGTTGGCGGCCGCGTTGTCCGGCGCGGGGACATAGGCTTTCTTGACGGGAGCGGCTTCGCTGGCGATCTGCTCCTGGAGGGCGATGATCGCTTTGTTCGCTTCCTGGGCCATTTCGACAGCGGCGAGGATGTCGTCCTCGGGGGCTTCCTTGGCGCCGGCTTCGATCATGACGATGGCGTCACGAGTGCCGGCCACGACGACATCGAGGTCGCCGGCTTCGGCCTGTTCGAACGTGGGGTTCACGATGTATTGGCCATCGAGGCGCGCCACGCGGACGCTGCTGATGGGGCCGTTGAAGGGGATATCGCTGATCATCAGTGCGGCGCTGGCGCCGATGGTGATGAGCGTATCGGGCTGGTTCTCGCGGTCCGCCGAGAGGGTGGTGGCAACGATCTGGATGTCCTGGCGGAAGCCCTTGGGGAAGAGCGGGCGGAGCGGGCGGTCCGTCTGGCGCATGGCCAGGATGCCGTCGTTGCTGGCGCGGCCTTCGCGGCGGGGAAAGCCGCCGGGGATCTTGCCCACTGCGTAGAGGCGCTCTTCGTAATCGATGGTGAGGGGGAAGAAATCGAGGCCCTCGCGGGCATCGGCCATACAGGCCGTTACGAGGACGACGGTATCGCCGAGGCGGACGGTGACGGCGCCGTTGGCCTGTTGGGCGAGGATACCGTGCTGGATGGTGAGGGTTTTGCCCCCGATTTCGAGTTCATAGGTACGTGGTTCGTTCATTCTGCCTTGTCTGTTCTTCTTCGACTTCTTGCTTTGCTTCGGTCCAGGTCCTCAGACCTTCGGACTGCAAATGGTTCGGCCGTCCCGCTGACTGGGGGACGGTGGCAAAGGGGATGGGTGGGCGAGGGTTGCTGCGTTACGGAGACGAACAAAAGCCTCCGCTATTTGCGGAGGCCGAGCCGGGCGATCAGTTCGCGGTAGCGGTTCACGTCGCGATTGTTGAGGTAGCGGAGCTGACGGCGCCGCTGGCCAACAAGCATTAACAGCCCGCGCCGGGTGTGGTAATCATGCTTGTGCGCCTTGAGGTGCGTCGTCAGGTACTTGATGCGTTCCGTGAGGATGGCAACCTGTACCTCAGGGGACCCCGTATCCTTCTCGTGGACAGAGTAGTCCCGGACCAGTTCGTCTTTACGCTCTTGGGTCAGCAACCTTCTTCTTGCGTCTTCCTTTGCCTAACGTGTGAACATAGCGAAAGTACCACAGCAGATGCCAAGCGGCAATTTTTCGGTAGCGCGGCCCGCCCTCGTGCTGCTTTCGGGCCTGCCGGGTGCCGGGAAGACGACGTTCGCGCGAGCGCTGGCGCCGAGGCTGGACGCCGTCCACATCGAAAGCGACGTTGTCCGCCGCGAACTCGTGGTGGAACCAATCTACGATTCGCGCGAGAGCGCCCGCGTG
>JBGOVF010000275.1:0-4118 GCA_041477975.1 Tepidiformaceae bacterium | reverse complement strand
GGCCTTCGATCGATTTGGCATCGCCGTTGCCGTCGATGATCGTGGTCTCTTCCTTGCCGATCTCGATGCGCTTGGCCTGGCCCAGATCGGCCAGCGTAACTTTCTCGAGCGATAAGCCAACTTCCTCGGCAATCACGGTGCCACCGGTGAGGACCGCGATGTCTTCGAGCATCGCTTTGCGGCGATCACCGAAACCCGGGGCTTTGACCGCGCAGGTCTTGAGGATGCCGCGGATATTGTTCACCACCAGCGTCGCCAGCGCTTCACTGTCGACATCTTCGGCAATGATCAGCAGCGGCTTGCCGGCCTTCGCAACCTGCTCGAGTACGGGCAGAAGGTCGCGGATGGTGGAGATCTTCTTTTCCGACAGAAGAATATAAGGGCTCTCCAGCAGGGATATCTGTTTTTCCGCATTATTGATGAAGTACGGCGACAGATAGCCGCGGTCCAGCTGCAAGCCATCGACGAACTCGGTCTCGAACTTGATGCCGCGCGACTCTTCGACGGTGATGACGCCGTCCTTGCCGACCTTCTCCATAACATCAGCGATGAGTTCGCCGATGGCGTGATCGTTGGCGGAGATTGCGGCCACATGGGCAATCTGGTCCTTGGTGAGCACCGGGCGGGCCTGCGATCGCAGGTCGGCGACGGCCGCAACGAGGGCCTTATCGATGCCGCGCTTCACGGCCATCGGGTTGGCGCCGGAGGCCACGATCCTGAGGCCGCCGCGGACAAGCGCCTGGGCGAGGACAGTAGCCGTGGTGGTGCCATCGCCGGCGACGTCGTTGGTCTTGGTCGCGACCTGCTTCGCGAGCTGGGCGCCCATGTTTTCGAACGGGTCTTCGAGCTCGATTTCGCGGGCGACGGTGACGCCGTCCTTGGTGATGGTGGGGGCGCCGAACTTCTTATCGATGACGACGTTGCGGCCGCGCGGGCCAAGGGTGACCTTGACGGCATCGGCCAGGGCATCGACGCCGTCCTTGAGCCGGCGTCGTGCCGACTCATCGAACAACAGTTGCTTTGCAACCATGAGTTTCTAAACCTTTCCGGGTGCGCCTGGGCTAGACGACGAGCTTGGCGAGGATGTCCTTCTCGTTGAGGACGATGTAGTCGATGCCGTCGAGCTTGACGTCGGTGCCGGTGTACTTGGCGTAGAGGATGCGGTCGCCGACGGCGACATCCATCGGGACGCGCTTGCCGTTGTCATCGAGGCGGCCATTGCCGACAGCCATGACTTCGCCCTGCTGGGGCTTTTCCTTGGCCGTGTCCGGGATCACAAGGCCGCTGGCGGTCACTTCGTCCTGCTTGAGCGGGGTGATGACGATGCGGTCGGCGAGGGGGACGAGCTTGGTCTTGGGCTTGGCCGGAGCGGTCTTGGCGGCGGTCCTGGCGGGTGCGGCCTTTGCCGGTGCGGTCTTCGTAGGCATGGGTGAATCTCCTCCTGGGAACGTGCAGGTGTTATCTGAGCAACGGGATGTTAGCACTCTCCCGTGACGAGTGCTAGAGGGAGCGTACCGGGATTCCCACATAACGCAAACCGGCCCGGCGCTGCGTGGCCGTTGTACGATCGTTCGAACGATGCCGACCGACCACTACGCCACCCTCGAAGTGCCACCGGGGGCCACCGCGACCGTCATCAAGGCGGCGTACCGGAGGCTGGCGAAGGAGTTCCACCCGGACCTGAACCCGTCGCCGGAAGCCCAGCAACGGATGCTGCTCATCAATCGCGCCTGGGAGGTGCTGAGCGACCCCGCGCAGCGTGCGGCGTTCGACCGCAGCCGGCCGACGCCGCCGAGAGCGGTGCGACGGCAGGCGCCCGGCCCGCGTGCCGGGGCGGCCCGAAGGCCTTCTCCGGCGCCTTCCGCCACTGAAGATGCGCCCCGCGAGTCACAGTCGCGTCCCGGCGCGACTTATACCGGCGATGTGACCATCGACTGGTACGCGTTCCTCAGCGTCCGCCCTGATGCGCCGCGGCAGGATATCCTGAAGGTGCTGGCGCGGATGGCCGCAGCGATGAGCGGCGCGGACATTACGGCGACCGAAGTGATCCGGCGCCGAGAAAAGCAGCGGGAAGCGTGGGCTGTGCTTGGCGATCCGCACATCCGAGCCTCCTACGATGCGCTAAGGAAGGGCCTGAACGGCCGCCAGTCGCCACCAGAGCCGGGCCGCGGCGCGCTCGAGGAGATCGAGAGACCAGCCGGAGAGCGCTTCGGGCCAGTGACGGTGAACGGCCGCACGGTGGATGCGGGGCTCGACCTGAGCCGCGCCGACCTGCGTGGCGCCGACCTCCACGGGCTCGACCTCGCCGGAGTTGACCTCTCGGGCGCGATGCTACAGGGCGTCAACCTCGAAGCGGCGTCGCTGCGGAAGGCGAAGCTGCGCGACGCCGACTTGAGCGGCGCGAACCTCCGCCACGCCGATCTGTCGCACGCCGACCTTACAGGCGCGACCCTGCGCCAGGCCGACCTTCACCGCGCAGCGCTTCACGCGACGGTGCTGGTGCGCGCGAACCTCGGCGGCGCGAGTCTCGTCGGCGCGCTTGCTCCGGGGGTTAACCTCGATTTCGCGGACCTGACGCGGGCCGACCTTACCGGAGCGAAGATCACGCCTCAGCTGATCGAGCGGGCAAAATGCGACGCCACCATCTTCCCGGACGGCACGGTGCGGCCGGGGCGTTAGATGCCGATCACATCGAAGCCCATCGCCTGGGCGGCAAGGGCCTGCTGACGGTCGTGGGTGGCGAAGACGAGGTTGGCACTGAGACTCTCCCGAAGTAGCACTGCGGTGGCCAGGTGGATTGCATCGAGCGTTGAGATGACGGTCGGCAACGGGGCACTCGCGCGCACCAGCACGGCGCCGGTGAGTTCGACCAACTGAATCTCGCGCTCGATTTCGACAAGAGCGGTGATGTATTCGCCAACCGTGGAAGCCGTCCCGCCGCTGTTGAGCCGCTCGCGATCGATCGCCCGGCGGGTCTCGACCTTGAGGAGTTCGCTCGAGTAAGCAGCGTCCCAGTCTCTCAATACGACCAGTCTCCCTGGCTGGCCCAGCACCAGACGCAGTACGGCACTGCTATCGAGGTAAACGGTCGGCATTACGAGTCCCCGGCGTCGTCATGGCCAACCTGGCCTCGCTCCTCATCCAGCCAGTCCCACTCCGAATCCCGGTCCTCGCGCAACATACGCACCGCGTCGAGGCCCGCTATCCTCGAAGGACTCCGTTCGAACAACGCGCGTAGTGCCGCCGGGTTTTGCCGACCGCGCAGGACGAGCGCCGCTGGTTCTGACGAGAGCGGGCGCAGTTCGACCACAGGGCGGTTACGGTCGCAGACGATGATGGTTTCGCCATCGCGCACTTCGTTGATGTACTGGCTCAGATGGGCCTTCAGTTCCGAGATCTTGACGCGCTTCATGACCTGATCAGACCAGATCTGGTCATGTTCGGCAAGAGCGAAACGGGGGAATGGAGCCGACCAGGAGTTCCGGGGCAGGCAGTCAGGCGGCAGGAGAAACTCGGCCCCGGCGTGACGTAACTCGATGGAGCGGCGGGGAGCCCCGGTGTAGACTGAGCCTCCCGGAAGATATGTTTACTCACCTACACACTCACACCGAGTTTTCGCTTCTCGATGGCATGACGAAGATGGCGCCCTTGATGGAGCGCGTGAAGACGCTAGGCATGGAATCCATCGCCATGACGGACCACGGCGCGATGTACGGGACGATCGATTTCTACCGCGAGGCGCGCGAGCGGGGCATCAAACCGATCATCGGGGTGGAGGCGTACGTGGCGCAGGGGAGCCGCCACAGCCGGGAGCGCGGCGACAGCTCGCCCTACCACTTGATCATGCTCGCGCGGGACATGACCGGTTACAAGAACCTCATCGCGCTGGTTACGAAGGCGAACCTGGAGGGGTACTACTACAAGCCGCGCGTGGACCGCGAACTGCTGGAGCAGTACAGCGCGGGGATCACGGTGCTGAGCGGCTGCCCCTCGGCGGAGTTCCACCGGCGAATCCAGGAAGGGGACCGCGAAGGCGCGATCGATGTCGCGAAGTATTACCGTGAGGTGTTCGACGGGAACTACTACCTGGAAATCCAGGACCACGCCGACGAGAAGTT
>JBGOVF010000110.1:0-6985 GCA_041477975.1 Tepidiformaceae bacterium | reverse complement strand
GTAGACGAGGATGTTCGTATCGACTGCGATCAAGCCCGGTCGCCGTAGATAATCTCGAGTTTCTCGTCCCATGTCGCCCGTTGCCACTCCTCGGTCAGCCCTCCTCCATCGACGCTCATGTCCTTGAGCTTAAAGGGCGTCCGTGGCTTCTTCTCGGCGAGCGTCTCCCGGAGGCCACGCTCGACCAGCGCCCGCAGCGTTGTATGTTCCTCGGCGGCGACGCGTTTTGCCTCCACGAGGAGGGCGTCAGCTATATCGATGGTCGTCTTCATATGGGTACCCATATTACCACGAATGGATGACGCAGCCGCCCATCGCCGTCAACATGCGCTGAGCCGCGCACCCTCGTTGGGAGGTTGTCCCATGGAAACGATTCTCGTCGAACGCGACACCGATTTGGCGGGACTGGTCACTATCACCCTGAACCGCCCGGACAAGCTGAACGCGATCAGTCTGCGGATGCACAGCGAGCTGCAACAGGCCTGCCGCGAGCTGGCGGACGACGCCGATGCGCGCGTCGTGATTGTTACCGGCGCGGGGCGTGCATTCTCGGCGGGCGCGGACCTTGGCGCCCGGAGCGCGGACAGCACCGGCACGCCGCTCGCGCCGCCTCCGGCGCGGCCCTCGCCCTTGCGCGAACGGCTGACGGCTACGGCCGGGAACCGCACGTCGTCGGCCCTCGAAGGGCTGGACCAGGTGACGATCGGCGCGGTCAACGGGCTCGCAATCGGGGGAGCGGTGGTCTTCCTCGCCTGCCTCGATATCCGCCTCGCGGCCGAGTCGGCGTGGTTCTCCATTCCCGAAGTCGATCTCGACATCCCGCTGACGTGGAACGCGCTCCCGCGCCTGATGCGCGAACTCGGTCCGGCGCGGACGAAAGAGTTGGTGATGACCTGTGACCGGTTTTCCAGCGAAGACGCGCTGCGGTGGGGCTTCGTGAACCACGTCCTCCCCGACGCCGACCTGCTGCCGCGCGCCCGCGAACTCGCGGCGAAGCTGCTCGCCAAGGACCCGCTCTCGCTTGCGCTGACTAAGTCGACCACGAACGCGCTGGCGGAATCGATGGTCCCCGCGAACGTTACCCACGCCGACCGGGATTACCTGGTGCTGAGCCGGCTGGTGGGAGCGGAGCGGCGACGGGGCGAGTAGTTACTTGGGCAGCGCCTCGAACAATTCGGCACTCACGTGCCATCCGGGACGGTCGGTCGCGGTCGCCACGACGGCGATGGCTACGAAGCGGTCGTCGTCCGGGCTCCATTGGAGTCCGGCACCGAACGGCCACACGAACCGCTTTGCGCCCAGAGCCGCTGAAGTTCCGTCCGTGAGCCAGCCAGTCACCGTCTCCTCCGGAAGACCCAAAGCGAGACTGGCGCGTTCGCTCACGGCATCCAGGTTGGGTCCCACAAAGACGTGCAGTGCGGAGGCAACCCCGTCCAGGAGTGGCTTGATCCGCTCTGTCCAGTTGATAGCCCCCACAGCCATCCCAGTGACGAGCATGCGAATTCCGAGCTCCGGCCGCACCGCACCATCGCCGTGGCGCAGAATCGTGCCGGCCTTGGTCGCTGCCCAGAACTCGGCTGCGGTCCTCGGCACGCGGCCAGTGCCAGAGAAACGGGCTTCAAGGATTGGGTCGCCGGATCGCCATCGTTCGAACACGGCGGCTCCCAGCCCGTAGCGTGAGTGATGATCCCAAGCGGGCTCCCCTCCGCCGGAAGGCCGGGTGAATGCGCGTTCGATGACCAGGCCCTGCCAGGCCAGGGCCCGAAAGGGCGCACAGCCGACGTTGTAGAGCAGCACGTTCTCAAGGTCGGCGCGCTCCCGGACGGCCGAGGAATACGTGGCGTGCAGGACCATCCCGGGTACCGGTGGGCTCAGCTGGCGTATCGATGCGGCCAGTTCGTCGCGGAACTGCTTCTTCACGCCCTTCGGTTCGAATGGCAGCCGGAACTTACTCCAGGCATCGACGCGCTGAGCTGCGAGATCGGCCGCCACGAGGTATTCGAGCGACGTGGGCACCCGTGCAGTATCTGCCTTTCCTCGACACCTGGCGTCGTCGCGCCTTGCTCCCGCAACCGGCGCGCAACTACCCTTCCCCAATGCCCGACGACCCCTACGCCGCCGACGCCCAGTATTACGACGCTATCCACGGCAACCTGCGCGATGACGTCGGCCTCTGGCTCTCTTTCGCCGGGCGCACCGATCGTCCGGTGCTCGAAGTGGGCTGCGGCACAGGGCGCATCGCCATCGAGCTGGCGCGTGCGGGCCATGCAGTCACCGGCATCGACCCCTCCGCGGCGATGCTCGAACGTGCTCGCGCGCGAGCCGAGGACCTCGCGGTCGACATCGCGCTCATCGAAGGGCGACCGCTCGAACTCACGCTCGAACGCGACCACTACGGCCTCGTCCTCGTGCCCGCCGATGTCTTCCTCTATTGCGGCGACGCGATGGAGCAGGTCGCGACTCTGGGGTGGCTCGCGGGCGGGTTGCAGTTCAATGGCGTGCTCGCGGTCGATCTCCCCGGCCCGGCGCTCTGGCTCGACCCCGCGACCAACGGGCAGGTGATGCTCACGTTCAGCGGCGAAACGGCCGAGGGCACTCGCTTCGACGCCTACCAGGTCCACGAAGATGACCTTGCTGCGCAGGAACGGTGGTTGCGCGTGACCTACGAACAGGTCGACGAAACGGGCGTTGTCCACCGCACGAGCAGCGAGCACCGCCTTCGCTACGTCTACCGCTACGAAGCCGAGCACCTGGTCAAGCTCGCGGGCCTGCTGCTCGTCGATATCTACGGCGACTACGACCTCGGGCCGTTGACGAATGACAGCGAGCGCATGATCGTGCTCGCCCGGAGGACTGACGGATGACAGCTCGGATCGTAGTTGACGCGATGGGCGGAGATAACGCGCCCCAGGAGATCGTGGCCGGAGCGCTCATGGCGGCCGGCGGCCTGGGCGTCGAACTCATCCTCGTTGGCCAGCTCGATGCCATTCGCAGCGAAATGCAGGGCACGGCCGAAATTCCCGGCTTGCGCGTGGTCGAAGCCGCCGAAGTGGTCACGATGGAAGACCAGCCGACGGAGTCGTTCCGAGAAAAGCCAAACAGCTCCATCAGTGTCGGCCTGAAACTCGTGAAGGCCGGCGAGGCTGATGCATTCGTGACCGCGGGTAACACCGGCGCCGCCATGACCGCTGCGCTGCTGACCCTCGGCCGCATCCGCGGCATCTCCCGACCGGCCCTGGCGACCGTTTTCCCCACCGGCGACGACCACTTGACGATCTTCCTGGACGTGGGCGCCAACGCCGACTGCCGGCCGATTCACCTCGTCCAATTCGCCTACATGGGCGCGGCCTACATGGAGCGCATGTTCGGCATCGCGAACCCGAGAGTCGGGCTGCTCTCCATCGGCGAGGAGGACACGAAAGGGAACCAACTGACGATTGAGGTGAACCAGGCGCTTCGGGCCAGCCGCCTGAACTTCATCGGCAACGTCGAAGGCAAGGATTTGACGCGCGGAACCTCGGACGTGGCTGTGATGGATGGCTTCACCGGCAACGTCGTCCTGAAGACGGCCGAGGGCATGGCCGAACTCATGTTCAGCGAACTCCGCAAGGCCGTGGAGCTCACGCCGTGGAACCGCGCGGCGGGCCTCATTCTCATGAGCGAATTGCGCAAGGTGAAGCGCCGCCTCGACTACACCGAGTATGGCGGCGCGCAACTGATGGGCGTGGACGGGGTCACGGTCATCGGCCACGGCCGGTCGAACGCCCGAGCCGTCTACAGCGCCATTCGCGCCGCCCGCGATGCCGTCCAGAACGGCGTACTCGAGACGTTGCGCGATGTGGCGAAGGAGATTCCCGCGAAACGCGGCCCTTCGGCGGCTAGTGCCGAGGACGATACGGAGGACTGAGTACGCGAACTACAGCTTCAGCCCCAGCAGTTCGCGCGTGACCACTCCATCCGCCACGGTCACGTTCACCCAGGTGATCCGCACCTTCACGCGCCGGCCATTCGCCTCCAGCCAGAGTTCGTCGCCCTTCTCCCAGCGGTAGTCGGAGTCGATGGTGCCGTAGTGCTGGCCCTTGCTCCCGCTGAAGGCGTCGGCTTCATAGAAGTCTGTCTTCACGTCGCTCCTCCTGTGGCAGTGCAGGCGCGAGTCTAGCTGATTCCGGCCGGGCGTTCCGCCGCGTACGATGCCGGCATGCTCACCTGTATCGACCACGTCGTAGTCCCTGTCAGCGATCTCGATGCGGCCGCGGCCGCCTACGAACGGCTCGGCCTAACACTCACGCCGCGCGCGACGCACATCGGCATTGGCACGGAGAATCGTGTCTTCATGGTGGCCGGAGGAAACGACTTCTATGTGGAGTTGCTCGGTTTCCGTGATGAAGCGGCGGTCCGGGCTGCCGGCCGCGCCAGTTATCTCGCGGCTGTCGACAAGGGCATTGCGCGGGTGATGCTCGCCGTGGAGGACATCGCTGCGGCGGTCGCCGGGCTCAAGGCGAAGGGCATCGAAACGCCCATCCAGGAGGTGGCTGACGCCCGAGGCAAGATCTGCGACGTGGCGCCCCTCGAGGGCGTTGCCGGCCTCGGCTTCGATGGCGCTCTCATCCAATACGTGGGGACGCGTGAGGCCCGGCATGAGCGCCGCGCGGCTGCCGGGCTGTTCAAGCACGACTTCCCGCTCAAGCGGCCCGACCACATGGCGACGATGATCGCGGACCTGCCCGTCGCGACGAAGTTCTGGGCCGAGGCGCTTGGGGTGCCCGTGTTCGGCGAGGTCCGTGCGCCGGGCATGATCATCCAGCAGATGAAGGTTGGCGACGTGGTGATGGAGTTCCTCGGCGCGGATGGTCCGGAGAGCCGGCTGGCAGGCCGGCCGCCGGGCCTGGCGAGCATGGTCGCGTGGGAGGTGGAGGGCCGCCTCGATGAAGCCGTGGCCCTCGCCCGTGAACGTGGGTTCACGCCCTCCGAGCCGGCGAACGGGGTGCTTCCCGGCACGCGCGTGTGCACGATTCCGGGCACTGAGCTAGCGGGCGTCGCGATGCAGTTGTTGGAGTACGTCTGAATCAGCGGCCCCAACGACGGAGTACAATTAGTGCGAGGTGCGTCATGGTGCAGCTGATCATTGGCGCGCGCGCGCCGAAGCGATGGTTCAAGGGACTGGAAGGCGGCGTGGGCCAAATACGAACGACCCTTGTAGTGCGCAATGAAGCGGATGAGGTCCTGGCGGAGCTCGGCGGGCGAGACCGGACCGGCATTCGGTCCGTAGAACTTCGCGACGTACTGGTCGACACCGGCGCGACGACGCTCTGCCTGCCTGCCGACTTGGTCACGCGACTGGGCCTTCGCTTCGCTCGGAACGCGGTTGCCGAAACCGCGACGGGCCACAGCCCCGTTCGGATCTTCAACGACGCCCACATAGAACTGATGGGCCGCGAAGGCACGTTCGAGTGCATCGAACTGCCGGAGGGCGCGTCCCCTCTGCTCGGGGTCATGCCGCTCGAAGGTTTGGGCATCGAGCCCAACTTGCGTGACGAGGTGCTGGAGCTCCGGCCAGAGCCCTACATGCGAATCTAGCGGCTCCGCGAACTACACTCAGGCAGTGGCGCGCCTCCTGCTTTTCGACATCGACATGACCCTCATCGTCACCACCGGCGCCGGCCGCGAAGCGATGGCGACCGCGTTCACCGCGATCTGCGGCATCGAGAGGCCGGTCGAGGGCGTCAGCTTCGATGGCCGCACCGACCACGCGATCTTCCACGAGGTCATCGAACGGCATGGCATCGCGAACGGCGACGCCTCAGCGGTTTTCCGGCAGGTGACCGAACGCTACCTCGCCGAGCTGCCGGGCTCGCTCGCCCGCAGGTCCGGGAGCATCCTACCCGGGGTGATGCAGTTGCTCGACGCGCTGCACGACACGCCTGCGGTGGCCGGCCTCGCGACCGGGAATCTTCGTGCCGGGGCCCAGGCGAAACTCTCGCACTTCAGGCTCTGGGACCGCTTCGCGGGCGGCGGATTCGGCGACACCAGCCCGGTGCGCGCGGAACTGGTCGCCGCTGGCCTACTGGAGCTGGCCACCGCGGCAGGAGTCGCCCCGAACCCGGGCGATTGCATCGTCATCGGCGACACGCCGCTCGACATTGCCGCCGCCCATGAGGCGGGCACGCGAGCCCTCGGAGTCGCGACGGGCCGCTACTCCGTCGAGCAACTCCTCGCCAGCGGGGCCGACTGGGCAGTGGAGGACCTCGCCGATACTGCTCGCACGCTGGATATCCTGCGGCTATAACGCCGCGATCCGCTCCCGCAGCCCGGCGACGCGCGTTTGCGTCTCAGCGAGCGTCCCTTCCATGCCCGCGATAACGTTTGCCGGCGCCTTCGAACGGAATGTCTCGTTCGCCAGTTGCCTCTCCAGACGCTCCGCGTGGGCCGTTGCTTCGCCGAGTTCTTTCTGCAGGCGCGCGCGTTCGCCGGCGGTGTCGACCTTCGGGAGCGCTATCGCCGCCTCGGTGTCGGCGACCCTCGCATATGCGTATTCGCCATCGGGCAGCGAGCCGTTCGCGGTCAGCACTTCCGCGTCCAGTCGCGAGGTGAAGTTGGTCGCCGCGAGAGTCTCTGACACAGCCGCTGCGTACGAGCCCGCCCGGATGTACACCTTCGGCTTCGCCGACGCCTCCAGCTTCTTCTCTCCGCGCACGTTGCGGATGGCGCGGTTCAACTCGATAACGTGCTCCATCGCTGCTTCGTCGTCCGCGTTCTTCCAGTTGCCGCCGCTCTTGGGGAACCAGGCGACAATCAGCTGGGGCGCCATGTCGTCGTCGATGCGTTGGCGGAGCGCCTGCCAGAGCTCCTCTGTGACGAACGGCATGAACGGGTGCAGCAGCCGGAGGCCGCGATCCAGTGCGTGGGTCAACACCTGAAGCGGCCGTTCATCGCCCGCTGTCAAGCGCACCTTTGCCATCTCGATGTACCAGTCGCAGAACTCGTT
>JBGOVF010000398.1:0-3276 GCA_041477975.1 Tepidiformaceae bacterium | reverse complement strand
TGGAGCGAGGTGACCGACCGCTACGGCGCGAAGAACCGCGGCGCCGGCCTCATCCACGGCGGAATCGACCTCGCACTCGAAGGCGACCTCTCCCGCTCAGCCATCTATCCCGCCTGCGCCGGCAAAGTCGCCGATTCGAGTTACAGCGGCGCCTATGGCTACCACGTAGTCGTGGATTGCGGCGACGGTTGGAGCACGCTTTACGGCCACCTGAGTGGAATCCGGGTGACGATCGACCAGGTCGTCGATCCCTCCGTGCTGCTTGGCGTCTCCGGCAGCACGGGCTTCTCCACCGGCGAGCATCTCCACTTCGAGATTCGTTGGAAGGACACGCCGGTCAACCCGGAGGACTACCTGGACTTCCACATCCCGCCGGGCACGCCGCTTTCCAACGGTCCTCTCTATTTCCCGAACGCGACCACCGAGACGCCGTCGGGTCCGCCGCCAACTGCGACGAACACGCCCACGCCCACCAACACTCCGACCATCACGCCTACGCCCACGATCACGCCGACGCCCACGAAGACGCCGACCCCGACCCCGAAGCCGCCAACTCCCACGCGGACGCCCACGGCGGTACCAAAGGCCGTGTATTAGCTGCCGGTCTACGGCAGGTCGCGGAGGACGCCGGCGAGCGTGGAGAAGATGCGGTCGAGCTCCGCTTTCTCGACGATGAGCGAGGGTGAGAGGGCGATCGTGTCGCCCGTCGTCCGGATGAGCACCCCCTCGTCATAGCAGCGCAAGAAGGCATCGAACGCTCGTGCGCCGGGTGCGCCCGGGCGGGGCTCCAGTTCGATGCCCGCCATCAGGCCGCAGTTGCGCAGGTCGATGACGTGCGGGAGCCCGCGCAGCGAATGCACGCCGGCCTCGAAGTACGGCGCAAGTTCGGCCGCGCGCTCGAAGAGACGCTCGTCGCGATAGAGGTCCAGTGTGGCGATAGCGGCTGCCGCGGCCAGCGCATGACCCGAGTACGTGTAGCCGTGGAACAGCTCGATGGCGCCTGCCGGGCCATCCATGAATGTCTCGTAGATGCCCGAGCGCACGATCACGGCGCCCATGGGGACCGACCCATTCGTGAGGCCCTTGGCCGTCGTGAGCATGTCCGGCGTCACGCTGAACGTTTGCGAGGCGAACGCGGAACCGGTACGGCCGAAGGCGGTTATCACCTCATCGAAGATGAGGAGGATGCCGTGCCGGTCGCAGATTTGACGCAACCGCTGCAGGTAGCCAACGGGTGGGACGAGCACGCCCGTCGAACCCGCCACCGGTTCGACGATGACGGCGGCGATGCTGGAGGCATCGTGCAGCTGCACGAGCCGTTCCAGCTCGTCCGCGAGCTCGGCGCCCCATGCCGGCGGGCCCTTCGAAAAGGCGTTCTTCGCCAGGTTGTGCGTGTGTGGAAGGTGGTCAACGCTGCCGAGCAGTTGGCCGCTGAACATCTTGCGGTTGCTCGCGATTCCGCCCACCGAGATGCCGCCGAAGCCCACGCCGTGGTAGCCCCGTTCGCGCCCGATGAACATGCGCCGGCTGCCCTCACCGCGCGACCGGTGGTAGGCCAGGGCGATCTTCAGTGCGGTGTCCACCGCTTCCGAGCCAGAGTTCACGAAGAAGACGTGGTCCATGCCCTCAGGCGCCAGGCGCGCGAGCCGCTCGGCCGCCTGGAACGGGCCGGTGCCGTGCATGTTGAAGCCGGTCGCGTAGTCCAAAGTCGCCGCCTGCCGTTGGATCGCTTCGACGATCGGCTTGCGGCAATGCCCCGCGTTGACGGCCCACAACCCGGAGATGGCATCGAGCAGTTGGCGACCGTCCGAGGTCGTGTAGTACATGCCCTCCGCGCCAACCAGCAGCCGTGGAGCCGACTTAAACAGGCGGTTCGGCGTGAACGGCATCCAGAGAGGTTCGAGGTTGAGGGCTTCCACCTGAGTTACGGTCATGGCTGTCTCCTGGCGCCGGGAATGGTGCCGCGATGAGTGTAGCCCGCCGGGCCGTTGGCGAAGGGCGCTGACCCGCACTCGCTACTCCCGTACCATCCAGTCCATCAAGTCGCTCGCGGAGGACCACATGGCCGGCGATCGCGCAGACCTCATCCTGACCGGCGGCGTCGTCCACACCGTCGATGCGCGCAACAGCATCGCCGAGGCCGTGGCGGTCTCCGATGGCCGCATCCTCGCCGTGGGCTCGAATGCCGCTGTCCTGGCCACAGCCGGCCCGACAACCCAACGCATGGACCTCGCAGGCCGGTCGCTCACGCCGGGGTTCATCGATGCGCACCAGCACTTCGTCGGCATCGGGGGCGGGCAGGACGCCATCGACTGCAAAGCGCCCGGCATGGGCAGCATCCGGGCGATCGTGGAAGAGGTGCGAAAGAAGGCCGCGACGCTTCCGCCCGGCACATGGATCCGCGGCCGTGGCTACGATCACACCCGCCTCGCCGAACAGCGCCACCCCAACCGCCACGACTTCGACCCGGTTTCGCCCGCCCACCCGGTTGTGTTCACGCGCACCTGCGGCCACATCCAGGCGTTCAACACGAAGGCGATGGAGATGGCGAAACTGGCTTTCGATACCCCAGACCCGGACGGCGGCCGCTATGACCGCGACGGCGACGGACGCCTGATCGGCGTCTCTTACGAGCGCGCGAACGCCCCGATGCAGCTGGCAGCCGCGCCCACCCGTGACGAGATTCGTCGCTGGCTGAAGGCCGCAAACGCCGCCGACCTGGCGAGTGGCCTCACCAGCATCCACGACGCGGGCGGCATGGCCGGCATCCCGGCCGATATCGCCACCGAACTCTTCACGCGCGACGAACTCCAGGTCCGGATCTACGCCTTCGTGACCGTGAACGCTACCAATCACCCGCACGTCGGCATCCTCGAAACGGGCTTCCACAGCGGCTTTGGGAACGAACGCTTCCGCATCGGGGCGTTCAAGGTGATGACCGATGGTTCGAGTTCAGGGCCGACCGCCGCCACCCGCGACCCCTACACGTCGAACTCGGATGAGAGCGGCATCGCTTACTGGAAGCAGGACGACCTCGACAACCTGATTGGTCGCGCCCACCGCGCCGGGTGGCAGTGCACGGTGCACGCCGTCGGCGACCGCGCGATCGAGCAGACGCTCAACGCGATGGACCGCGCCCAATCGGAGTACCCGCGCGAAGGCCTGCGCCACCGCATCGACCACTGCGGTATCACTCCGCCGGACCTGCAACGCCGCGTGAAACTGCAGGGCATCGTCGCGGCCATGCAGCCCGCGTTCTTCTGGGAGTTCGGCGAT
>JBGOVF010000070.1:0-8628 GCA_041477975.1 Tepidiformaceae bacterium | reverse complement strand
CGCCCATCTCACCAAACGGGGGGATCAACACGATACCGAACACGATCGTCACACCCGCGCTCAGCGCCGCCAGCCGGACACCGATCCCGGGACGCCCCAATTGCACGGTGAAGTAGTTGCTCAAGAGTGGGCCCGCCGCGGAGACCGCGGATCCGAAGCAGAGGACGCGCAGCGGACCTGCCGCCTCGGCGTAACGGTGGCCAAAGAGGAGTTCGATCGCCGTGGGCGCGAAGAGCGCGGCAGCGATGCCCGCCGGCACGACCACCATCAGCGTGTGCCGCACCCCGGTCGCCGTGAGCTTCGCCGCGGCAACCGGGTCCGGACGGCCGATCCGCGGGTACGAGGCAATCGCCATCGCCGCCGAGAACAACAGCAACGTGTCCGAAACAGCGAGCGCTGAGGCGTAAATCCCCGCCGAACGGTCACTGTCGAGCTGGCCCACCATCAACAGGTCCACGCGGCTGTTCAGCAGCCCGACAACCCCGCCCGCACCGATCACCGCGCTGAAGCGCACGATGCTCTTCGTCAGCTCCACATCCGGGCGGTGGGTTGCCAGCCAGCGCAGCCCGCCACGGCTCCAGAGGAGGATCGGCAACAGCGCAATCAATTGCGCCGCCGCCCACGCGGCCACGGCCGATTCAGCGGTGCGGTGGCCGAGAAACCCTACCCAAACGATCAGTACGCAGAGTGCCGTGAACATGGGGATGTTGGCTGCGATGTTAAATTTCGTCAGTTCGCCCGTCCCCAGCAGCACGCCCTGGAGCGTCTGTCGCAGCACCGCCGGCAAAATAGCGAGGCCACCGAGCAACACCAGCGTCCCGGTACTGCCGCCCAGCACGACATAGGCCCCGAACGAACCCACGAGCAGTACCGACCCCAGGACAAACCCCAGCAACATCCCGTTCGCACCGACTTCCGCCGCACCCCGCCCGCCCTTCGAGACGAAGTAGCCCGTGGCCGCCGAAAAGCTCGATATTCCGCCCACCGCCGAAGTGACCAGGATCACCTGCGCATACACGCCGCGTTCGTCCACGGAAAGCGTGCGCGCCGTCAGCACCCCAATCGCCGCCCACAGCGCCATCGTGAACACCCGGAACGTGAGCGCGAGCAGACTCCCGGCGGCGATGCCCATGCCGCCCATCGTATGGCGCGTGGCGGCAAAGCGCCGCGAGCCTACCCGCCCCCAATCGCGGGCACGATCGTGATCTCGGCATCGGGGGCGAGGGGATGATAGAGCGGCAGCGCCTGCGCCTCGCCGTCCAGCGCGATCGCGAGTTCCGGCCGCACGCGGCCTTCGTCAACTACGCGGTCGTAGATACCAGGGCAGTGGCCATCGAGGCTGCGCAGCACGGCTCCGAGCGTCTCGCCCGGCGCGTCCACCCGCGCCGCCCCGCCGCACATCGAGCGAAGCAGCGCCGGCACCATGACTATCGCCACTGAAGCCCGTCCTGCTCGACATCGGTCGAGTGCCGATGCCGTGCTCCCCCTCTCCCGCGCAGTCGGGAGAGGGGGCCGGGGGGTGAGGGCGGCGCGGCAGCGAGTCGCCCGACCGTTTGCGCCGGGAAATCGTACGCCATTAGCTCAGCCCGTTCAGTTCCTCCATCACCCGCCGCGGCGACATTGGAAGCTCGGTGAAGCGATGCCCGGTTGCGTCGGCGATAGCGTTCGCGATCGCCGCCAGCGGCGGCACGATCGGCACTTCGCCAACGCCACGCACGCCGTAGGGGTGGCCCGGGTTCGGCACTTCAACCAGGATCGTGTCGATGTTCGGCACGTCGAGCGCCGTGGGCATGCGGTAGTCGAGGTAGCTCGAGTTCACCATGCGGCCGTTCTCGTCGTACACGTACTCTTCGTTGAGCGCCCAGCCGATACCCTGGACCACGCCGCCCTGAATCTGGCCCTCAACATAGGCCTGGTGAATCGCCGTCCCGACGTCCTGGACGGCCGTGTAGCGCAGGATCTCGGTCTTCCCGGTCTGGGGATCGACCTCGACATCAACGATGTGTGTCGCGAAGCCCGCACCGGCGCCCCGCGCCAGGATCGATGCCTTGCCCGCGATCGGCCCACCCGTCCGTGCTGACTGACCGGCCATCTCGGTGAAGCTGAGTTCCTTGGTCGAGTCCGTCTTGCAGCGCAGCCCGCCGTCCTCGTAGACCACGTCGTCCGCGGGGCAGCCCCAGAGCTTCGCCGCGCGCGCCGTCATCTGGCGGCGGATATCCATCCCCGCTTCGAAGACGGCCATCCCACTCGCGAAGGTCGTACGGCTGCCGCCGGTGACATCGTTATGTCCGATAGAGTCGGTGTCGACGACCGACGGCCGCACGCTTTCGAACGGTATGCCCAGCGTCTCCGCCAGTTGCATCCCAAGCGACGCCCGCGTGCCGCCGATATCCGGTGAGCCCTCAATCAAGTTCACTGTGCCGTCGGTATTCACCGCAGCGACCACGCTCGATTGCATCCCGGCGTTGAACCAGAAGCCGGAAGCCACGCCGCGGCCGCGGTTCGGGCCTTCGATCGGCGAACGGTAGTGCGGCGAGTTGATCGCCGCATCGAGGCACTCTTCATGTCCGATGCGGGCGTTGGTAGCTCCGGATATCTGCCGGGTGCCTTCGCGAGCCGTGTTGATCTTCCGGAACTCCAGCGGATCGATCTTCGCTCCCCGGGCGAGCTCGTCAACGATGCTCTCCGAGGCGAAGGCCGCCGCCGGTGCGCCCGGAGCACGGTAGGCCGCTGTCTTGGGCTTGTTTACCACCACGTCGTACGTCTCGATGTCGAAGTTCTCGACGTTGTACGGCGAGATCATGCACATCGCGCCGGCCCCCACCGACGAGCCGGGGTAGGCCCCGGCCTCGTAGGCCATCGTCGCCTTCACCCCGGTGATGCGTTCGCCTTTGCGGGCCATCTTCAGCTTGATGTACGTGCCGCTAGTCGGGCCGGTCGCTTCGAAGACATCCGTCCGGCTCATCGTGACCTTCACCGGGCGTCCACACCGCTTCGAAAGCAGCGCCGCCACCGGGTCCAGGTAGATCACCGTCTTCCCACCGAACCCCCCGCCGATCTCCATCGGGATGATCTTGATGCTGGAGATTGGGTGAAGAAGCACCTGCGCGACCATCGATCGGACGGCAAACGTTCCCTGTGTACTGGTCCAGATCGTGATCGTCCCGTCAGCATTCCAGCTCGCGGTGGATGAATGCGGCTCGATATAGCCCTGGTGCACCATCTTCGTCCGGAACTCGCGCTCGATCACGGCGTCCGCCTCGGCGAACGCGGCGTCCACGTCGCCGCCCTTGAACTGGTTGTACTGGGCCACGTTCGATGGCTTGTCGCCAATCTCGCCCCGCATCGATTTCGTCCGCCGGTTTTCGTCCAGCAACGGCGCGTCGTCGCGCATCGCATCCTGGACGTCCAGGACGGGCGGCAGCACCTCGTAGGTGACCTTGATCTTGTCGAGTGCGGCTTCCGCAACATGCTGGCTCGCGGCCGCGACCGCGGCGACGGCGTGGCCGCGATAGAGCACCTTGGTATCCGCGAGGATGTTCGAACTCAGTTCGCGGAGGTTAAGTGCAGCCTCCCCAATATCTTCCATCTTGTCCGCGGCGAGCGGGAAATCCTTGTGCGTCAGCACGGCGAGCACGCCGGGGTAGCTTTCGGCTTCACTCGTATCGATCGAAACAATGCGTGCGTGCGCGTGAGGGCTCCGCAGCACCTTCCCGAACACCATCCGTGGCAGCCGGATGTCGGCGCCGTACTGCGCCTTCCCGGTGACCTTCTCCACTCCGTCCGGCCGGATTGGCCGGGTGCCGATAACCCTATACGCAGGACGTTCAACGGTAGTCATGTCTATTTTGCCTCCTGCATCTGCTTCGACGCGCTGACGACCGCTTTCACGATCTTGTCGTACCCCGTGCAGCGGCACAGGTTGCCGGAGAGCCAAAACCGGATCCGGTGCTCGTCCGGGTTCGGTTCCTGCTCCAGCAGGCACTTCGCCGACATGATGAAGCCTGGCGTGCAGATGCCGCACTGCAGCGCCGCCTCTTCGAGGAACGCCTGCTGCAGCGGGTGCAGATGGTCGCCCTCCGCCACGCCCTCGATCGTGAGGATATCCGCGCCTTCGGCTTCCACGCCCAACACGCAGCAGGAGTTCACAACCCGCCCGTTCATCACCACGCTGCAGGCGCCGCAATTGCCGTTGTTGCAGCCCTCCTTGGTGCCCGTCAGCCCCAGTTCGTCGCGCAGCACTTCGAGCAGGCTCTGGCGCGGTTCGCAAAGAAAATCCGTGTCGGCTCCGTTGAGCCGTGTTTGTACCTGTGTTCGTGCCATTCCTAGCGATTCTCCCCGATGCGCGCGAGCGCGCCTTCCAGCGCGCGTACGGTGAGCACGTGCGCCAGCTGCTTGCGCTGAGCGATTCCGCCGCGCATGTCGTCGATCGGCTTTGCCGCGTCCGCCGCCGCGGCCCCGGCCAGCGCGAAGGTGGCGGCCGTTGGCGCCTTGCCGACGATCGCCGCCGCAGCGGCAGGCACCATGATCGGCGTCGCCGCCACCGCGCCAAGCGCGATCCGCGCACCTTCAATCCGGCTGCGGTCCGCGCTCAGCTGGATGCGCACGCCGGCGCTCGCTACCGCGATGTCCATTTCGTTGCGGGGGATGAAGCGGTGGTAGAACGCGCCGCTGTTCGTCGGTTGCGGTGGCACCTTCACCTGGATCAGCAGCTCGTTCGGCTGCAACGCGTTCCGTCCCGGGCCCAGGAAGAACTCCTCCAGGGGAAGCTCGCGCGTCCCGCTTGCAGAGCCAATCACCAGCCGGGCGCCAAGTACCATGAGCGCCGGCGCTGAGTCCGCCGCCGGGCTGGCGTTGCAGAGGTTGCCGCCGAGGCTCGCCCGCGACTGGATCGCGATCCCGCCGATGATCGACGCGGCGTCGACCACCGCCGGAAGCCGCCGCTTCACTTCCGCGTTCTCGTAGACCTCGGCCAGGGGCGTCGCCGCCCCCACTTCGAGCGTCCCATCGCCCGCGAAGCGCAGGGTCATCAGCTCCGGCACGTGCTTCAGGTCGATCAGCTGGTCGCAATGCCGGCGCCCTTCGCGGAGTTGCACGATGACGTCCGTGCCACCCGCCAGCAATAGTGTCCGTTTGCCGTTCCCAAGGTGGGAGTAGGCCTCGCCCAGCGTGCGCGGGGCGACGTAGTCGAATGCTTCCATGGACCATCCTTAAGTTCGGGCTTGTTCGAGCTGCTGCAGCCGGGCGGCTACAGCCAACAGTTCGTACGAGGATCATAAATGGCACGGGGAGAGTTGTCTTGAACGGCAGCCCGCACCAGTTGCCATCGTACAATGCTCTCGTGCGCCGCTCGTTAGCAGTCGTCCTCGTTGCCTTTATTGCCTTCCTCGCGACCTCGGCCCACCCTGCGCTCGCTGACGAAGGCTGGAAGATCACCAGCTTCAAGGCAACCTACACGGTGCGCCCCGATGGTGTCATCGAAGCCGTCGAGGACATCGCCATCGATTTCACCCCGCTCCAGAAACACGGCATCTTTCGTTACTTCTTCCAGACCACCACCTGTTCGGCGCCGGACCCCGCCGCGCAGCAGCCGATCTACCCATGCCCTGACGGCGCCGACCGCGAATACCGCTACCACATCGAGAGCGTCACGGATTTCAGCGGCAAGGCACAGAACTACGACGAATCGACCGACGCCAACCGCCTCGTCCTCAAGATCGGAGACGCCGATACGCTCGTCACCGGCCCGCAGGAATACCGCATCACCTACACGGTCGAAGGCGCGCTCGATGCTTACTCCGACCACGACGAGCTCTACTGGGATGTCACGAGTACGAACTGGCCGGTCACGATAGGGGCGTTCAGCATGACCGTCCGCTTGCCTGGGGGCGCCACGGTGTCCGCTCTCTGCTACCAGGGCCGCGAAGGCTCGAACGAACGCTGCAAGTCGGACACGGTCGGGAGCCAGGCCACGTACACCTCCACGCGAGCGCTGGGCGAAGGCCAGGGCGTGACTATCGTCGCCGGCTGGCAGAAGGGGCTCGTGGCCGTGGCCCCACCGTTCATCGCCAATCGCCTCACCCCCGCCGACTTCTTCACGCTCGACGCCGCCGAATACGGCGGCATGGCGATTGTCACCGTGCTTGTCCTGGTCTTCCTCGCCTTTTCCTGGTGGCGTAACGGCCGCGACCGCAGCTACCGCTCGCTTTACTACCTCACCAACGACCCGACGGAGGGGACGAAGCCCCTCTTCGGCGCGAAAAACATCGTCGTCGAGTTCCTCCCTCCCGATGACCTTCGCCCGGCCGAGATGGGCGTCATCCTCGATGAGCGCGCCGATACGCTCGATGTCACGGCCACCATCATCGACATGGCCGTCCGCGGCTACCTCCACATCACCGAGCTGCCCAAGCAGGGCTGGTTCGGCCATCGCGACTGGAAGCTCACGAAACAGAAGGAGCCGGACGACCTCAACCCCTTCGAAACGAAGCTATTCAGCGCATTGTTCAAGGGCGGCGACGAGGTCGAGCTGTCAGACCTGCGCTACACCTTCGCGAGTGACCTCGAAGACGCCAAGGACCTCATTTACAAGGACGCCATCCAGCGCAAATGGTTCCTCGTCAACCCGGAGACTTCGCGCGGCATGTGGATGCTCGTCGGCGCCGGGATGCTGGTCCTCGGGGTGGGCCTCAGCCTCCTCTCCGGCTACTTCTTCGGCCGCGCCCTCATCCCCGTGGCACTCATCCCGGCGGGCCTCGTCATGCTCATCCTCAGCCGTTCCATGAGCCGGCGCACGGCCGTTGGCAGCGAAGCGCTGCGCCGCGTCCTCGGCTTCCGCCTGTACATCGCAACCGCCGAAACGCGCCGCCAGGAGTTCAACGAGCAGCAGGGAATCTTCGCCCGTTATCTCCCGTTCGCCATCGTCTTCGGCTGCGTCAGCAAGTGGGCCAAAGCCTTCGAAGGCCTCGACGATGTCGCCAGCACCTCAACCGCCTCGTGGTACACCGGCATCGGCGCATTCCAGGTCGCAGCCTTCTCGATCGGCCTCCAGAGCTTCGCCAGCTCCGTCTCGACCACCATGGCCAGCACCCACTCCAGCTCCTCGGGCGGCGGATCGGGCTTCAGCGGCGGCGGCTTCTCCGGCGGTGGTGGTGGCGGAGGGGGCGGCGGCTCCTGGTAACCCGGACCGCGGCGCGCCACCCATAGTAGCGGCTGGCAGCAGCCAGCCGGCCCTCAATGCGTCTTGAGCCACTCTCTCAAAGCGTGCGGCACGTTCGTAATAATCCCGTCCACCCCGGCCGCGATAACCCGGGCCCAGTCTTCGGGCTTGTCCACCGTCCAGGTCCACACGGTCACCTGCCGCTGCTTGGCGCGCAGCACGAGCTCCGGCGTGATGGCGTGGTGCTCGACCGACAGCGCCTGCCCGTTTCGCTTCAACAACCCGCCCAGCAGCCGTTCGAGCCCCTCGCCCTCAACCGGCGGCGTGATGATCGCCGCCGAGATGCGCGGCTCCGTCGCCCGCCCGCGCGCCACCATCTCCGGGTTGAACGAATGGATAGCCGTCCACGCGTACGCGTCGCGCTTCCCAATGCACTCCACGACCGCATCGACACACCGCTGGTCGAACCCCGGCTCGCCCGGCGTCGCCTTCAGCTCGCAGAGCACGCTCAGTTGCCCTCCGACCAGCTCCAGCACCTGGTCCAGCGTCGGCACCGGCTCGCCGTTCCCGGCATCGGCCGCCTGCAGCTCCGCCAGCGTCCGCCGTCGCACCGGCCCCGAGAGGTTGGTAGTCCGGTCCACGGTCTCGTCGTGCATCAACACCGGCACGCCGTCCGCGCAGAGCTGGACGTCGATCTCCATGGCTTCCGCCCCGGCGTCGAGGCACGCCCTGACGCCGGCAAGCGTGTTCGCCGGCGCCTCGCCGGCCGCCGTCGCATGCCCAATCACCAGCGGCTTCATACCGCCAGACTCTACTCGTCCCGATGTTAACACGCGGTTGCGCGCCACCGAAACCGAGCCGCGCCCGTCAGAAAGCGGACCACCCGCGAAGCGGGCGACGGGCAGCTCCCCCCTCTCTGCAGGTTTGGGAGAGGGGGCGGAGGTGAGGGCGGGCGCCTCAGCCCGGCGTGTCGGCGATCACCCCGTTCTCCGCCAGCCACGAAATCTCCTCATCCGAACACCCCGCAACCTCGCGCAACACCTCCGCGTTGTGCTCGCCGAAGCAGGGCGCTCCGCGCAGCGCGCCGACGGGGCGGGTCGCTAGCCGCCACACCGGATGCGTCGTCAGGTGCTCGCCCACCTCGCTCTGCGTCACGTGCTGCCAGAAGCCGCGTTCGCGAAGGTGCTCGTCCGCCAGCAGCATCATCGCGGACAACACCGGCGCCGCACTCACCCCGGCAGCCTGCAACCGCGCCGCGCAGGCGTCCGCGTCCTGCCTCGAAACCCAGTCACTGATGATTGTCTCGATCGCGGCTTCGTCGCGGCGCCGTCCTTCAACTGTCCGCCAGCGCTCCTCCGCGAGCCGCTGGTCGCCGATCGCCGAACACAGCGCCCGCCACGCCACGTCCGAATCAACCGCAATCGCCACCCAGCGCTCGTGGTACTCGGTGGCCGGGTTCCCGGCCAGGT
>JBGOVF010000483.1:0-2852 GCA_041477975.1 Tepidiformaceae bacterium | reverse complement strand
TGGGCATCAGACGGCGACCAGCACCTCGCGCACGAAGGTCTCAACGCTTGGGTCAGCAGTCGCGAGTTCCTCCCGCTCACGTTCGATATCTTCGCGTACAACGTCCAAGTACTCGCGGATGGCGTCCTTGATGTTTTCCAGAGCCTCGGCTTCGGTATCCCCTTGCGACCAGCAACCGGGGAGAGCGGGACACCCCACCGCGAAGCCTTCTTGCGAGTGAATGAGGAGCACTTTGTAGTTCGCGCGGTCAGCCATGAGGCCAAGTATACCCCGGCCGGATGGTGTCTTTAGCGGCCTTCGCGGGGGTTCCCCGACTGGCCTTTCGGGGTGCTTCCTGCTAAACTGTTTAGGCAAGCGCACCATTTCCCCATCTCCCACGACCGGGGCGCAGCGCGAGGCAGATAGCTCCACTTTATGACAACTCAACAGGCTTCCGCGAACTCGTACACCGCCGAAAACATCCAGGTGCTCGAAGGCCTCGAGGCTGTTCGCCGCCGGCCGGGCATGTACATCGGCACCACCGATAAGTCCGGCCTGCACCACCTCATCAAGGAGCTCGTCGACAACGCCGTCGACGAAGCGATGGCCGGCTATTGCGACCGCGTCGAGGTCATCCTCCACGCCAGCGGCTGGTGCACGGTGATCGACAACGGCCGCGGCATCCCGGTCGACATCCAGCGGCAGACGGGCAAAACAGCGGTCGAAACCGTGTTGACGGTGCTGCACGCCGGCGGCAAGTTCGGCGGCGGCGGGTACAAAGTTTCAGGCGGTCTCCACGGCGTTGGCGCGAGCGTGGTCAATGCGCTGGCCGAAGACCTGTGGGTGGAAGTCGTCCCCGACCCGATGGCCCAGGGCGACAAGCACGCTGGCAAGATTTACCGCCAGGATTACGCTCGCGGCATCCCCCAGAACGAGCTTTCGGCGACGAAGAACACGACCGGACGGAAGCCCGGCAGCACGATCAGCTTCAAGCCGGACAGCACCATCTTCGAAAGCGTCGAGTTCGACTTCAAAATCGAAGCTGAGCGGCTGCGGCTGTACGCCTACCTGACGAAGAGCACCTGGTTCCGGCTGTTCGATGAGCGCGACGGCAAAGAGGTCAACTACTATTTCGAGGGCGGGATCAAGAGCTTCGTCCGCCATGTGAACCGCGAACGCGAGGCGATCAACCACGAGCCGGTCTATGTGGAACGCGAGATCGACGGAAACGTCATCGAGTGCGCGATCCAGTACAACGACGGCTTCAACGAAGCGGTCTTCAGCTTCGCGAACTCGATCAACACCGTCGATGGCGGCAGCCACCTGACCGGCTTTCGGACGGCGCTGACGCGCGTCCTCAACGAGTACGCGCGCAAGAACAAGATCCTCAAAGACAACGACCCAAACCTGACCGGCGACGACGTGCGCGAAGGGCTGGTGGCGGTCATTTCGGTGAAGCTGCCGGAGCCGCAGTTCGAGGGCCAGACCAAGACCCGCCTGGGCAATATGGAAGTGGCCGGGCAGGTGCAGAGCGTGGTCGGCGAGGCGCTCGGGCAGTACCTGGACGAGAACCCGGCTGATGGCCGGCGGATCATCGACAAATGCCTTGTCGCCTCAAGGGCGCGCGAGGCCGCCCGCAAGGCCCGCGACCTGGTGCAGCGCAAAAGCGCGCTCGAAAGTGGCACTCTCCCCGGAAAGCTGGCCGACTGCTCCAGCCGTGACCCGGAGGAGTCCGAAATCTTCATCGTCGAAGGCGATAGCGCGGGTGGTTCGGCGAAGCAGGGCCGCGACCGGCGCAACCAGGCGATCCTTCCCCTCTTCGGCAAGATCCTGAACGTGGAGAAGGCACGGCCGGAGAAGATGCTCGGCCACGAGGCCATCCGGCTCGTCATCTCGGCGCTCGGCACGGGCATCCGCGAAACATTCGACGTGGCCAAGTTGCGCTACCACAAAGTGATCATCATGACCGACGCGGACGTGGACGGCGCCCACATTCGTACGCTGCTTCTCACGTTCTTCTTCCGGAACATGCAGCCGCTCATCGATGGCGGCTACCTGTATATCGCGCAACCGCCGCTCTATCGCGCGGCCTCCGGCAAGGACGTGCGCTACCTCTACAACGACGCGGCGCTGGATGAGTTCAAGAAGGGGAAGAAGGGCAACGTCGCGGTGCAGCGCTTCAAGGGCCTTGGCGAAATGAACGCGGAGCAGCTCTGGGACACGACGATGAAGCCAGACAGCCGCGTGCTACTGCAGGTCGGCGTCCACGATGCGGCCGACGCCGACATCATGTTTTATGAATTGATGGGCGACGAAGTGAGCCACCGGCGGCGCTTCATCCAGGCGAACGCCGCCAACGTGAAGAACCTGGATATTTAGAAGCCTCACGGCTCGACCTGGATGACCGTCCAGAGCGAGGCGGCGTACTCACCGGGACCGTCCCGGAAGACCACGAACACGGTGGCGGGCTCGAAGATGGTCTGCGATGGCCGAATGTGCATCGTCGTGCCAGGAGCCACCTCGCGCGAGATTCCTTCCGGGCGAGGTGGGGCCGACGAACCTCGCGGCACACTGATCCGAATCGGCTCGCCGGATGTCCAGAACACGACCTGTGCCTCGTCGTGGAAAGTGAACCAGCGGACCTGACCGTCGATGAGCGGGAAGGTATTCGCCAGGAAGGGCGGCGCCGCGTTGCCCGAGGCATCGACCGTCTTCAACTCCATGATCCCCAGGCGGATGGGCGCCGACCCGGTGTTCGTGACATCGAAGGTAACGGAGGCGGCGCCGTGCGCGGACTTCCGGTACTCGGATTGCACGAGAGGCCGGCCGCCCGCGAACGTCGCGCTAACGGTGAGGTCTCGGCCGTGGGCGCC
>JBGOVF010000128.1:0-6655 GCA_041477975.1 Tepidiformaceae bacterium | reverse complement strand
TGGGACGCAGGCGGCGGGCTCGGGGTGCTGACCGCGCGGCGGGCGATGGAGGCCTGCATCGGTAAGGCCGAGGCGACGGGCATCGGGATGGTGGCGGTGAAAAACGGGCGCCACTTCGGCGCGGCCGGCTACTACGCCCGGATGGCTGCGGAGCAGGACATGATCGGCATGGCGATGTGCAACGTGCCGCCTATCGCCGTGGCGAGCGGCAGCCTGGACCGCGCCTACGGAACGAACCCGATCGCGATGGGGGCGCCGGTGAAAGACGACCACCCGTTCCTGCTCGACGTGGCAACAACCGCGGTAGCGGGTGGGAAGCTGGAGATCGCGCTGCGCCAGGGAAAGCCGATCCCGGCCGGATGGGCGGTGGATGCGAAAGGCGATGACACTGACGACCCCTCGATCCTGCGCAAGGGCGGGGCGTTACAACCACTGGGATCGTACGTCGAGACCAGCTCGCACAAAGGCTACGGGCTCGGGTTGATGGTCGACATCCTGACCGGCGTGTTGCCTGGGATGGGGAGCGCCATCTTCGCAGGCGCGCGCGAGCAGGGGTGGTGGTTCGCCGCCTGGCGCATCGACGCCTTCCGGGATGTGGACGGCTTCAAGGCGGATATGAAGCGAATGGTCGACCACCTTCGCAGTTTGCGGCCGCGGCCGGGCGTCGAAGCCGTGCTTGTGCCGGGCGACCCAGAGTCGGCATCTCGGGCGGACCGCCTGCGTAACGGCGTCCCATTGGATGCCGAGTCGATCGATCAGCTTCGAGCGCTTGGTGCGGAACTTGGAGTGGCGTTCCCGAATCCGGTTTAGCCGTACACCGCCTTCGTTCCTTCGGCGGCGCCGCGAGCCACTTTCAGATCGGCCTGGGCCTGCGCGGCGATGGCGCCGGCGTCACCACTGACGGTGATCATCCGGTACCCGGCTTCGGCGTGCTTCGCCGCAAGGCCTGCGTTGGCGTGGATGCCGGCGATGACGCCGTGTTCGGCGCATTTCTTCGCGATGAGAATCCGGGCGTCCTCGAATGCGCCACCGTTGTTCATCCCAGGGGGAAGGCCGAGGGTGATACTGAGATCGGCGGGGCCGACGTAGACGGCGTCGATACCCGGCACCGAGAGGATGTTGTCGAGCCGCTCGACGGCCTGGCGCGTCTCGATCATCGGGATGCAGGCGATCTGCTGGTTCGCGCCGCCGTAGTAGTCGGCGCCGGCGTAGTAGGCCGCCCGGGTGGGCCCGAAGCTGCGAGAGCCATCGGGGAAGTAGCGGCAGGCGGCCACCGCCGCTTTTGCCTCCTCGACGCTGTTGACCATCGGGATGATGACGCCCATGGCGCCCGCGTCGAGCACCTTGCCGATGATCCCCGGTTCGTTCCACGGCACGCGGACGAAGGGGATGGTCGCGGTGGTGCTGATGGCCTGGAGCATCGTTAACGCAACCTGGTAGTCGATGACGCCGTGCTGCATGTCGATGTTCACCCAGTCGAAGCCCTGGTGGGCCATGACCTCGGCTGAGAACGAACTCGGGACTGAGAGCCAGCCGCCGTGTGTGACCTCGCCCCGTGCCCATTTCTCTTTGACGGTGTTCGTGCGCATGGTTTGCCTCCCGGGTCCGCCGATGTAGCGGCGCCTATTCTGCGGCAAGACGGCGGCGTTCGCCGGGTGTGCGTAGAATCGCGGACACATCCGATTTCAGGAGCTCGTTCATGTGCGTACCCTACGATGCCCATCCCCCGATCCCCGCTATAGCCGGCGCGGCGGTCGACAGCGAAGACCTCGTGCTGCAGGCGGCCGACGGCACGAAGTTCGCCGCCTTCGCTGCGCGGCCCGAGAAGCCGAGTAGCGTCGGCATGGTGGTGCTGCCGGACGTGCGCGGGCTGTTCACGTTTTACGAAGAGCTTGGGCTGAGGTTCGCCGAGCAGGGAATCAACGCGGTGACGATCGACTACTTCGGGCGCACGGCCGGAGTGAGCAAGCGCAACGATCCAGGCTGGAGCTTTATGGAGCACGTCGTGAAGACGCACCCGGACAGCGTGGCGCAAGACACCGCGGCGGCCGTGGCTTACCTGCGCTCATCCGCCGGTGGTTCGTGCACGTCGGTCTTCACGGTCGGGTTCTGCTTCGGAGGCTCGAATTCGTGGAACCAGGCGGCGGCAGGACACGGGCTCGCCGGGGCCATCGGCTTTTACGGGCATCCCGGCAAGGTGATCCAGGACATGGTCGCGCCCGCTGGTGGTTCAGGAATTCCCCCGACGATGGCCCGCGTGCCGCAGATCGCGTGCCCGATCCTCGGGCTTCAGGCAGGCGCGGACCAGATGATCACTCAGGCGGATACCGACGCTTTCAAGGCGGCCCTGGACAAGGCGGGCGTGGCTAACGAGTTCGTCACCTATCCGGGGGCGCCACACAGCTTCTTCGACCGCACGTACGAGGAGCACAAGGAGGCTTCGGCGGACGCGTGGAAGCGGATCCTCGCGTTCGTGGACAAGTACAAGAAGTAGCGGTCGCCTTCACCCCGACCCCCTCGCTCGACACGCGGGAGAGGGGGAGCAGAAGCGCTCAGCCGGTGTGCCAGTTGAACTGCTGGGGCTTTCGCTGAGCGCGCGGGTCGATGACGATGTGGACGAGCGCCGGGCCATCGCCGGAGTTCGCGGCGGTGAGCGCCGGGAGCAGCTCGGACGGCTGCTGGACGAAGTAGCCGCGCCCGCCGAAGGCTTCGATGACCTTTTCGTAGCGGGCGCCGGGAAGTAGCGCGCCGGGCGGGGGTGGGACATCCGGCCGGAGTTCGCTGACGCCGCCGCCGATGCCATTGTTGTTGATGACGATCGTGGTGATCGGCAGCTTGTGCCGACAGATAGTCTCCATTTCCATGCCGCTGAAGCCGATGGCGGAGTCGCCCTCCACCGCGATAATGCGCTTGCCCGGGTTGGTCACCGCGGCCGCTATCGCGAAGCCCATGCCGACGCCCATCGTGCCGTAAGTCCCGGCATCGAGGCGCGTGCGGGGCTCGAAGTTGGGGAGGATGGTTCGGCCAATGTCCATCGTGTTCGCGCCCTCGCTGACGATGATGGTGTCGCGGGGCAGGGTGTCGCGGATGTCGCGAAGGACGCGTTGGTAGCCCATCGGGACGCGGTCGTCGCTCATCATCTGGGCGGTGATGGCCTCGTTCTCCTCGCCAGCCTTTGCCAGGCCGCTTCGCCATGTTGTCTCCGCCGGGTACTGCCAGGGCTCGCGTTCGAGTTGCCGGTTGAGCGCGCCGACGGTGGCCTTGCCGTCGCCCAGCAATGCGACTTCCGTGGCCACGTTCGTGCCCATCTCTTCGGGTGCGATGTCCAACTGGACAACGCGCAGATCGTCGCGATAGCGCGGCGGCAGGCCGAAGTGGAGGATCCAGTTCAGACGGGCACCGAGGAGGAAGACGAGGTCGGCGTTCTGGAGCGCGTATGTGCGCGCGGCAGCGACGGAGAGCGGGTGGTCGTCGGGGACGACGCCCTTGCCCATCGGCGTGGCGAGGTACGGGAGCTGGGTGCGTTCGATGAAGTCACGGACCTCGCCCTCGGCGCGGGACCAGGCCATGCCCTTGCCGACGATGACGAGCGGATTCTTCGCGGTTTTGATCGCGGCGAGTGCTGCACGGACCGCGTCATCCGGCGCGACAGTGCGCGGCGGTTCGGGAACGGTGGGCGCGAGCGAGACTTCGGCTTCGTCGATCTGGCCGCTGAGGACGTCATCCGGGAGGTCCAGGTAGGCGGCGCCGGGGCGTCCGAAGAGGGCAGATCGAATCGCCTGTTCGACGTAGTAGGGGATGCGGTCGATGCGCTCCACCTGGTGGGAGTACTTGCAGAACTGGTGGACAGCCATCACCTGGCTCTCCTCCTGGAAGGCGCCCATGCCGTTCTGGCCGACTGCGGAGGCGCCGCCGATGAGGATCATCGGCCAGCAGTTCTTTTGGGCGTTCGCGAGACCGGCGATCGCGTGAATCACGCCGGGGCCGGAGACGACGGTGCACGCCTGGGGGCGGCCGGTGATGTACCCGGCGGCCTGCGCCGCGTACGAGGCTGCCTGTTCGTTGCGCATGCCGGTGTAACGAATGCCAGCCCGCTGCGCCTGCGATGCGAAGGCGGTAACAGGGAAGCCGACCACGCCGAAGAGATAGTCGACTCCCTGCTGCTTGAGGCATTGGGCGAGGAGCGCCGCTCCGGTGATCTTTCGTTCGTCTGCCATGGGGAACCTCTTTTCGGGGGAGTGAGCCGTGTGAGTGCGGGGAGACTAGCGCAATACCGTGGGCGTGGCGAAATCGCGCGGCCAACGGTAGGTGTGGGGCTGACGGCGTTCGAGCCGGTCGGCGGCGGATTCGGCGTCGGCGAGGGCCACGACGTCACCCGTGCGGATGTGGCCGGTGGCGAGGACGCGCGCGTAGACGCGGCTGAACCCGGGGTGGGTGGCCTGGTTGATGCGGTCGAAGTCGCCGTCCTTGAACCAGCGGGCGTTCTTTTTGCAGGGCGAGGCGTAGTCGGTGACTTCGATGAGCACCTCGTCGCCGATTGCGAGCTGGCGGCCGGGCACGACCATGTCCCAATCGACATCGAGGAGTGTCAGGTTCTCGCCCAGGTGGCCGGGGGCAAGCCGGTGGCCATCGGCGGCGAGGACGGCGAGGCGCTCAACGGCGAAGAGGCAGAGCGCCTGGTCAAGGCTGCCGTGGTGGCGGAGGTCCCCCTGGCGGTCTTTCGTGATGCCCCACACTTCGATGTCGGCTTCGGCGATTGGAGTCTTGGGCACGCCGCCGTTGGAGACATTGATCTGGAAGACGCTTCCGCGGTTCATCGAGTGTTGCCTGTGGCGGGCGTTCGGGCCGGCTCCGAGATGCCGGCGAGCACACCTTCGACGTGGAGTGTTTGGAGGAGGCTGGCGGCCGCACCGCCGAGGCGCCGAGCGGCCTCACCGTCGAGGCCTTCGACGAGGATTCCGGCTGCCTCTTCGACCGTGCGGGATCCATCGAGAAGCGAGACGAGGCGGGCCGCCGCGGACGACAGTGGCACGCCTTCCGGCCGGGCCTCCGTGCGGATGACGAAGCCGCGCTCGAAGAGCAGGTCCGCGAGCACGGGAGCCTCTTCGAGCACGGCACCGGGGGCAAGGCGTGGCCGGAGACCCCCAAGCGATCCAGCCGCGAGGAGCTGGCGGAACTCCGCGGCGCGGCGGTCGCGGGCGCTTTCGATCGCGGCAACCTCGTCGGCGAAGCCCTCGGGCGGGGAGCCTTTTTCGAGGACGACGCGCTCGTAGCCGCGGGGCGGTTGCCCGGCCACCGCGCGGACGAATGCTGCGCGCGGCGACATGTTCTCGTCGCCGGAGTTGAAGCGGCGGCGCGTCTCCCAGAAATATGAATCCGTGCTGAGGTTGCTGGAGTAGAAGAGCTTTGCGAGCTCGCGGAAGTGGCTGTACTGCTGGTAGTAGAGCTGCTGGTAGATGGGGCGGGCCTCCGCGCCGAGTTCCGGGTCGCGGAGCGAGGTGTTCACGAGGGCCGTCGCCAGTGTGCCGGCGGAGAGCGCGAGGTGGATGCCTGAGGAGAACAGCGGGTCGATGAAGCAGGCCGCGTCGCCGGCGAGGACCCAGCCGTCTCCCGCGACCTCCGTCGAGAGGTAGGACCAGTCGCGCAGGATGACCGGGCCAGAGACGAGGGTCGCGTTGCGGAGCATGCGGGCGGTGTGCGAGGTGCGGGCGATTTCGTCGCGCAGGAACTGTTCCGGTCCGGCAGCCTTGATGGCCTTCTGGCCGAGGCGGTAATCGACGACGGTGCCGACGCTCATCCAGCCGGTGTGGAGCGGGATATCCCAGAACCACCCGTTCTCGTACGACTCGATCAGCAGGTTCGTTTCGTCAGGCGGTGGCTGGCGTTCGGCGCCTTCGAAGTAGGCATAGACGGCGAGGTTCTGGAAGCTCGCGTCGGGCTGGCGGAGGTTTCGTGCGCGGCCAATGAGCCCGGCCTGGCCGCTGGCGTCGACGACATAGCGAGCCGGGAGTTCTTCCACCGCGCCCGAGTCAGCGCTGAACCGGACGCCGGTGGCGCGTTCGCCTTCCCAGAGCACTTCGAACACGCGGTGGCCTTCGCGCACGTCGACGCCGTTGGCACGGGAATTCTCGAGGAGGATCTGGTCGAAGCGCGCGCGCACGACCTGGAAAGTGCTCGGGTACTGGCGGTTGGTTTCGCGGAAGTACCAGCTCCAACGGTCGCGGTCCGTGCCCCAGACCATGCTCGCGCCGTACTTGGGGAGGAAGCCTTCGGCGCGCACCTGATCGAGGACGCCAAGTTCTTCGAGCACCGGCATGCTGGCGGGGAGCAGGGACTCACCGATGTGCTCGCGCGGGAAGTGGTCGCGTTCGAGCAGCGTCACCGACCAGCCGCAGCGTGCGAGCAGCGTCGCGGCAGTCGAACCAGCGGGGCCACCGCCTATCACGACTACGTCGACCATGCTCTACCCCTGCTTCGCCAGCTACGACAGTCGCGGCCGAAGGTGTGCTTAGCCGGCGGCCACCGGTTGATTGGTCCTGGTATCGACTTCGAACGAGCTCTGGAGGTCGAGCGATTTGCCGATCTCGCGCACAGCCGGGATGACCTCTTCGCCGAAGAGGCGGAGGCTGCGCATCGAATCCTCGTGCGTCATGGC
>JBGOVF010000416.1:0-3157 GCA_041477975.1 Tepidiformaceae bacterium | reverse complement strand
CATCGTCACCTGGGATGTTTCGGCGACAGACTGGACGGAAGCCGACCCTGCGCGGTTGGCGCGCAACATCGTCGCAAAGGCCCGGCCTGGCTCGATAATCCTGCTCCACGATGGGCTGGACGGGAACGTGGGCGCCGACCGGTCGGTAGTCGTCGCGGCGCTGCCGGCGATCCTCGCCGGGCTGAAGGCGAAGGGCCTCGCGCCCGTAGGCCTCGACACCCTCCTCGGCGTGCAGCCGTACCAGGCACTGGAGCGATGCGGCGTCGCGCAGCCATCCTGAGCCGTCGCTTCAGTTGATCTTCATGAGTTGCGTGCTACGTTGGGCCGCGGCCCATGTGGTGGAACAAACGCCCGGCGCGTCCCGAAGCATTCAGCCGCGAAGGCGCCGTTGAAGAACGGCTCCGGCTCGTCCTCTCCTCGGGCCGGAACGGCCTCTCGTTCCTCACGCTCTACGAAGGCTGGGAGTACTTCCACCCGCAGGGCTACGAAGGCTTCGTCGCATTCGAGCGGCACGCCGGCGTGGCCGTGGCCTGCGGCGACCCGGTCTGCCTCCCAAAGGACCAATCGCGCCTGATCGCGGATTTCCTCGCCTTCTGCGCGGCAAACCGCCTGACGCCCGCCTTTGCCAACGCCTCCGCGGAAGCACTGCCCGCCTACGCCGCCGCCGGCCTGAAGGCCGTGAAGGTGGGCGAGGAGCCGCTCTTCGATACCGCCACCTACGGGCCTCGCGGCGACCGCGCGAAGAAGGTCCGCTCAGCGGCCAACCAGGCACGGAAGAACGGCGTCACCATCGAAGTGCTCCGGGCGGGAACCCGGCCGTCGATGTCGGTGGAACGGGAGATCCGGGAAGTCATCGGCGAATGGCGGCGCAGCCGCCAGGTGAAGGCACTCGGCTTCACGCTGCGGCTCTCGCCGCTGGCGCTTGTCGAAGAAAAGGCACTGATCCTCGCGCGGCACAACGGCCGCCTGGAGGGCTTTCTCACCTGCGTGCCCTACTGCGCCGGCCAGGCCTACTACGTCGAAGACCTGGTGCGCCGCCCGGATGCGCCGAACGGGGCCTCGGAACTGCTCGTGCTCGCCGCGGTCGAAGAGTGCCGCCGCCGGGGCGCGAGCGTGGCAAACCTCGGCCTTGCGCCCCTTCGCGGGAGCCGCCAACAGCCGCAGGGGATACGCGGACTCGGGGCCGTGCTCGACTTCACGTTCCGGCGGTTGAACCTGTTCTATCGCTTCAAGCCACTTGAGCACTTCAAGGCCAAGTTCGCGCCGACCGCATGGGAGCCGGCCTACCTGGTTTATCCCCCGGGCAAACTCCACCGTGCCGGGTTGGGGCTGTTGAGCGCATTCACGCCGGGCAAGTTCGGCGCGCTGACAACCGCCACCTCCCGCTTCCGGAGACCAGCCGCACAGCCAGATCCCGGTTTCACCGCTCCTTTCCCGTGGCGTGGCGCGGCCGTGACGGCCGTGATCGGCGGACTGGCAGCCACGGGCATCGTGCTCGACCACGACTTCCCAAGGGAAGCGTTGATCGAGATGACACGACCGGTCGCGGCGGCAGAATCGCTTGCGCGCGCCCACCTGCTGCTCGATTCGGTGGCCGCGGTACTCGGCGGGGGTTGGCTGATTCGCAGCCGGCGCTGATTCAGCGCCGCGGCAGCGCTACCTCGAAAGGTCCAGTGCCATCTGCACGGTCAGCAATACGAAGAGCGCAACGCCGGCCGCGGCCGCCCACAGCAAGGGCACTCGCACCGCCATCGCGAGGCCGCTCAGCAGCATGCCGAGGCCGAGGAACACGAAGAGCGCGCCGGGCACCGTGAAAGCAGCCAGGAAACCGCCGAACACAAACAGCGGCCCGAACACCACCAGCAGAATCCACGTGAACCGCCGGTCCGCCGCATCCATGTACGCATTCTGCTCTCAGCCTTCAGCTATCAGCAGTCAGCCAGCCCGCTCCTCAGTCCTCAGTCCTCAGTCCTCAGTCCTCAGTCCTCAGTCCTCAGTCCTCAGTCCTCAGTCCTCAGTCCTCAGTCCTCAGTCCTCAAAACTAATACTTCCCACCCAGCTTCGAATGGTCCCAGCTGTACACGTCCACCGGGTCGATCCGGACAACGACACGCTTACTCGCGACTCGCAGCGCTCCTTCGGGAGTCTCGATCGGGGCCGGGATGCCGTTGTATTTCGCGCTCACAAGAGCCATCACCTTCGCGGTGAACGCGGGGTCTTCCAGCAGCGTGCCGGTCCCTTCGATCACGAGGCCCTTCAGCTCCGCATACCCTTTGCCGGATTCAAGCATGGCCGTGATCTTGCCGTCGCGCCGAAGGTTGAGCACCTTCTGGCTCTTCCCGAACGTAGTGAAGTGCACTTTGCCATCGATGACGATGTACCACATGGCGACGAGGTGCGGATACCCCTTCGGGCCGATGCTCGCGACCTGGATAGTCCAGCCGTCATCAAGGAACGCGCGCTGTTCTTCATCTGTGAGTGATATGGCCCCACGGCGGCTCGGCATGTCGGCTCTCCGGCGGTTGTAAGATGCCTTCGAAGCCTACACACCCCCGCGCCATCTCGCTCTTCCCCGAGGAGGTCCCGTGCCCGCTGACGACCCCACTCCCCGCTTCCATCCCGGTGAGCGCGAACTCCAGGAACGATTCGATAGCACGCGCCTCGCCGATTCCATCGGCTCGGCCGCTATCCACGACGTGATTACCGACCGCGATCGCCAGTTCATCGAAGCGCGCGACATGTTCTTCCTCGCCAGCAGCGACGCGGCGGGCAACCTCGATTGTTCGTACAAAGGCGGCGAGCCGGGCTTCGTCCGCGTGCTCGACGACCACACCGTCGCCTTCCCGAACTACGACGGTAACGGCATGTTCATGAGCACCGGGAACATCCTGGAACACGCGAAGGTCGGCATGCTGTTTGTCGACTGGCAGAACCAGCGGCGGATGCGCCTCAACGGCACGGCCACGATCGACTTCGAAGACCCGCTGCTGGCTGAGTACCCGGAGGCCCAGCTCGTCGTCCGCGTCCGGGCGACGCAGATCTTCCCGAACTGCCCGCGCTACATCCACAAGATGGAGCTGGTGGAGCGCTCGAGGTTCGTCCCGCACGAGGCCTGCGAAACGCCCGACCCCGAGTGGAAGGACACCTTCGAAGCAGT
>JBGOVF010000419.1:0-3154 GCA_041477975.1 Tepidiformaceae bacterium | reverse complement strand
GTCCTCAACGATGTGAGCAAGAAGCAACCGGAACTCAACCCCTCGGTGAGCGCCGCGAGCGATACCATCGGCCAACTCAAGGAACTTGCGCCGGCGCCGACCGCCACGCCAGCCGATACGGCAACGCCGGCCGCCACGGGCACTGCGACGACGCCGGCGCCCTCGCCTACGACCCCGACCGCCACCGTCACGCCCACGCCCCCTGCGACGGAAACCCCGACATCTGAGCCTTCAGCCACCTCGACGACATCTTCACTCGAGGGCTCGACGGCTACGCCTGCGCCGACTGCCAGCCCGGAGCCGGCCGCTTCCCCCGCATCCAGCCCCACGCCCTAACCGCCGATTAACCCGCGCATTGCCCACGTCCGCGCCGCAGCCTACGCTCGCATTTGCCCCCCTTCGGAGGTTCGATTGCAGCGTCTCCTTCTCGCCGCGTTGCCGGCGCTCTTGCTCCTCGCCTCATGCGGCGGCGGCGCCGCCAAACCCACTGCCGATTCGACGGTTGGGCCCACCGCCACCCTCACTTCGGCCGAACGCACCAGGGTGGCGCTCACGCCGGTCGCTCTTCCCACCGTGAAAGACCAGCCGCTGCCGACGCCCGTAAAGCTCGCGCCAGACGATGTTCTCGTGACCGTCGTGGCGGGAAAAGAGCGGTTCGCACCCAAGTCGAGCGACTTCGGCGCACTGCCAACGGTCGAAATCACTGTCGCCGGGAAGACCTACAAGGGCGTCACCCTGGCCGCTCTCGCCGAAAAGGTGAAGGCTCCGTCCGGAGTCAACGTGACCATCGACGGCACACGCACCGACCGCATCCGCCTGGGCACGATCCGCTTCCCGGCGGCCGACATAGGCACCACTACCGTCCTGGCCGCGGACGACACGGGCCACCTCGCGCTCTACAGCACGAGCGTCCCCCAGGAGCAGTGGCTGGTGCTCGTCACCGGCATCTCGTTCAACTAGGGGCGGTTCACATTTCTCCGAGGAGAGCGAATCAGAGCCGCGACCGTCAGGGAGCGTCCGGCCCGGCAACGAACCAGGCAACCGCGCCACCAAACGCCCTCACCCCCGACCCCCGGTCCCGATCCTGGAGGGGGCCACGAGGCGGCGCCAGGAGTCGTCGCCATCCTGTGGCATCATGACGCCGCCGAGTTTGACCGGGAGAGCCATGGCCACGCCTAAAAAGACCTCCGCGTCCCATCCGATCCGAGTCGATTGGCTGCCCTTGCCGTGGCCCGGGCGCGTCGGGCTAACGTTCGCTCCCGGGAAGAAGCAGCCATCCGCTGCGAGCGGCAACTGGGATCGCGATCTCGCGGCGGACCTGGATCGGCTCCGGACTGAAAACGGCGCACATCACCTCGTCAGCCTGGTCGAGGATGCGGAGCTGCACGAGCTCGGCATTAACGAGCTCATGAGCATGGCGGAAGCCCGCGGCATCGCCGTCCGCCGCTTCCCCATCCGCGACGGGTCGGTGCCCCAGGATGTCCCGGCGGCCGCGTCGCTTGTGCGCGACATTGTTGGCTGGGCCGCCTCCGGTGAGAACGTCGTCATCCATTGCAAGGGAGGCCTCGGCCGGGCGGGGACGATTGGCGGTTGCGTCCTGCGCGCATCGGGGACAGCGGAGGCGGCGCTGAACGCGTTGCATGCAGCGCGCGGACCGTCCTGTCCCGAGACGCACGAGCAGGAGCAGTTCATCCGCGCGTTTGCAGCGGGCCCGCCCTCGCCCAAGTCGCGGGCGCTTGGGGCCGTCCTCGGCGCCGCGATTGGTGACGCCATGGGCCATCCGACCGAGTTCCCGAGCATGGTGGCCATCAAGCAGAGCTATGGCTTTCAGGGCGTCCAGGGATTCGAGCTCTGGTGGGACCGCGCGGGACAGCACTTCGCGCCCTACACGGACGACACCCAGATGGCCGAGATCGTCCTGCGAGGCCTCCTCTCCAGTCCCTCCAGCGGCGGCCTGGATGCCGCGATGGAGACAATCGCCGCGGGGTTCGTCCAGTGGATCGATCATCCCCAGGGCGGCCACCGCGCCCCCGGCACCAACTGCATGGCAGGAGCACGTGCGCTTGCCGGCGGCGCGCATTGGGCCGTGGCCGGTGGAGCCAAAGCCGGCGGCTGTGGGTCGGTGATGCGCGCTTATCCCTTCGGCCTCTTGTTCGCCGGCGACCTCGAGAAGGCCGAACGCTGGGCGGTCCAACATTCGAAGTTCACGCACCGCGCCCCGATCGCGTTCGCCGCCTGCGCGGCGATGGCTGTCGGCATCGCCCGCACCCTCGGCGACGAGTCTGTAGACGACGTCCTCACAGCGATGATCGAGGCGGCTGGGCGACACGAGAGTGGCACGGCAGCGATGATCGAACGGGCGATTCTCGAGGCCGCTTCCGGAGTGCCGCCCTCCGTGACGCTCGATCGGTTGCGGGGCTGGGCTGCGCACGAAGCCATCGCCGCCGCGGCGTACGTCGTAGCCCGCCATCCCGCCGACGCCCGCGCCGCGATTCTTGAAGGCGCCAACACACCGGGCGATAGCGACAGCATCGCGACGTTGGCGGGAGCGCTTGTCGGGGCTCGGACCGGCCTCGAAGGCTTGCCCACCGACTGGGTACGGGATGTTGAGCGTTCGAGCGAGCTGCTGGCGCTGGCGAAAGCCGCTGCCCTGGCTAGCGGTCTTCGCTAGTTCGCTGCGCCTCCACCGATTCCGCCGCATCGCGGCAGGCGCCGCACTGGCCGAACGTCCGCGAAAGCTCAGAGTGCAGGCTCGTGCCGCAGGTCTTACAGGTGGCCATTACGTGACGCGGGCCCCCTGCCGCCAGACGCCCCGCACCCGCCGAATGGCATAGACATCCGCCAGCGGGTCGCCGTCGACGGCCAGCAAATCCGCCGCCTTGCCGGTTGCGATGGTTCCGGTCTCGGCTCCGTAGCCGCATAGCTCGGCCGCGGTTTTCGTGGCGGCAAGGAGCGCCTCGCGTGGGCTCATCCCGAAGCGCACGAGCCAGGCCAGCTCCAGCTTCGCCCCTTCGGCCAGCGGGTTCGTGTCTGAGCCGCAGGCGATCGTGATGCCGGCCTTCCGCGCCTCGCGGAATCCCCACTCGGCGCGCTCCGCCACTCCCAGCGCCTTCTGCAGGATGGCAGACGGGATTTCGTATCCTCCGAGGAACCT
>JBGOVF010000144.1:0-6368 GCA_041477975.1 Tepidiformaceae bacterium | reverse complement strand
CTCGTGGATCAGCTCGCGGAAATCGACTGCCTCGCCGCCGCGCGAGACGTAGTACTCCTGTTCGACTCCAATCAGCGCCGCCTGCGGTTTAGCCGGCGACGTGGCGAGGGCGGCCGCGATGCAATCCAAGGCAATCTATTCGGTGAGATCTGCCGGCTACGTCATGCCGCATGAAGGGCAGGGAGTCGCGTCGCCTCGCGGCTCGCCGCAAACCGGGCATGGCTTCGCCGAGGCCGTGACGGTGGCGCCGCCAGATTGTTGTTGTTCTTCTGGTTGCGGTTTTTCTGCCATGCCGGGCCCCCCGTTGAGATTGCCGGGATTCTAGGGACGCCGGGAGCACCTGTCAACATGTTGTGATTGCCCCAATCGCGACTGGTTTACGCCCGATTGTCGTGGGAAATGCCGGAACAGAACAAACCACCATCCAGTAACGTGTTACGGTAGTGGCATGACAATCGTTTCCGATTCGAGTCGAACCGGCATCCGCGAGGGCGGAACCGAATGACAACCCTCTCTCCCCGTTCTCTCCGGCCGAACCTTGCCGTCAGGCGCATGTGCGCCGCTGGCTGCGGCCGCCCTGCCGTCGTCGTTTCCCAGGCGCGCAACTTTTGCGCCGCGTGCTACGACCAGCGCCGCACGCTCATCGCCCGTCACGCCCAGGGCCGCCGTCCGCTTTAACCCCGTTCGGTGGGTCCTACGCAGGAGGTTCCCATGTCCGCGTCACCTTTGGCTGTTCAGCCGCTCGGTTCTTTTGCGACGCCCGCGCCTGGGGCACACGTCCATCGTTGGCGAATTGCCGAGCAGGCGGGCGCCTGTTCGGAAGGGCACTGCGATTGCGGCGAAGAGCGCGTGTTCCAGAATGGCTGGGAAGGCGATGCCGGCTTCGGCCTCCGCGGTGGCGGCTGGCTATCTCGCCGCGAACGCGAAGCCCCCACGCCCAACTGAGGGGCGGCCACGCCCGCAGCACCACGGCCGCTCAGGAGCGCCGGACCTTCGAGTCCCACCCTCAGCGCCGCCAGCGAATCTGCCTCTTGTCGGGCCGACATCTTGCGCATATGTTCACGCGCAATCCGGGCGGTGGCTCGTCAAGGAGCATCCGATGGCCATGAACGTCCGCACCTGCCTTGTTGGCGTAGCGATTACGACCTGGGTCGCCATTGCCGCGTGCGGCGGCGGCAGCGATTCGGGGGAATCCCAGGCTACAGCCGCGCCTCCGGGCTCCTCGGCCGGGCCCGGGGCGGTTGCGGCGATCGCCGACACCTGCGCGCTGCTGACCGAAGCCGACCTCGCCCCCCTGGGCAAGCCCGACGCGCCCGGCAGGCAGACGCAGGCGGCGGTCGGTGGCGGCGTGACGACGGCAGTCTGCCACTGGGACATCAACGGCAACGCCACGCTCGACCTGACGGTCTACGTCTTCGATGCCAGCTACAACGGGTCAAAGGAGTTCGCGAAGCCGGCTCTCGAAAGCGCTGCCTCGGATGCGGCGGCGACGGTGCAGGCAGTGTCCGGGGTGGGCGACTACGCCGGGTTCGAGATCCCCGCCAGTCACGGGTCCAGTTCCTCGGCGAACTTCCTCGCCCAAAAGGGCACGGTTGCGCTCAAGCTGAAGTTCAGCGGCGCTTCCGCGGCCAGTTGGCCCACGGGTGACCAGCTTCAGGCACTCGGCAAAGCGGTCGCGGCAAAGTTGTTCCCGGCGTAGGGCTCGCCGCTAAACGCGGGGGTCGTGCGTTGGCGGGAGCCCTCGATGGCGTCCGGATAGCCTTGTTTGGCCACCAGGTCGCCGGTGCCCTCGCGGCGTTGCTCCTCGCTCGTTCGGCAGCCCAATCCGCAGCGCCGATCTGTATAGTCCCGCTCACGTAACGGGAGGAACCGAAGATGCGCGAGTTCGATGGCCGGGTTGCCGTGGTGACGGGCGCGGCCAGTGGGATGGGCAAGGCGTTCTCCGAGCGATTCGCGCTCGAGGGGATGAAGGTCGTCCTCGCCGACTTCGAGGAGAAGGCCCTCGCCGCAACGGTGCAGGAATTCAAACAACGGGAATTCGACGTGACCGGCGTCGTCGCAGACGTCTCCAGCGCGGCTGCCGTGGACGACATGGCGAAGCAGGCATTCGAGGCGTATGGCAAGGTCCACATCCTCTGCAACAACGCCGGCGTGGTCGCCGATAGCGAGCTTGGCCGGCTGGGCTTCGGTCAGAGCCCTCCGCTCTGGGAACACCCGCTGAGCGACTGGCAGTGGACCTTCGGCGTCAACTTCTGGGGCGTCGTCTACGGCCTCCACGCCTTCGTCCCGAGAATGCTGGCGCAGGACGAGCCGGGCCACATCGTCAACACCGCGTCGATCGCCGGGCTGACCTCCGGCGCCGGCCTGCCGATCTATGGCGCTTCCAAGCACGCCGTCGTCCGCGTCTCCGAAGCGCTCCACCTGCAGCGTGCCGAGGCGAATTCGAAGCTCCACGTCTCCGTCCTCTGCCCCGGAGGGGTGAACACGCGTATCGCGCTGGCAAGCAGGAACCGGCCGGATGACCTTTGGGACGGCAACGCCCGCCCGAGCCGTGAGGAGCTCGAAGCACGCGAAACCACGTGGGCGAACCGCACCGGCGCAACCGGAATGGCCCCGGAGGAGGTCGCCAACCGCGTCCTCACCGCTATCCGCGAGGAGCAGTTCTACATCCTCACCCACGACGAATACGACGGGGCGATCCGCACGCGCATGGAGTCTATCCTGGCCCGGCGCAACCCGGGCGCCGCGCCCTTCTAAGAGTCGGCACGGGGCAACCCCGATGTAAACCGGCCCGCGCATATACTGCCGCGCATGACCAACGCCGGCGCGGCGATCGAATGCATCGACCTCACCAAGCACTTCAGCGGCGCGGCGCCGGCCCGGCCCGCGTGGCCGGGAGCGGGCGGCCCGCCGGGCGGCGGGGGCAACGGCTGGGCGCCAGGCGGCGCGCCACCACTCGCCCGGCCGGAAGGCGGCATCCTCGCCGTCGACAAACTCAACATCACCGTGCCCGCGGGTGAGTTCTTTGGGCTCCTCGGCCCCAATGGCGCCGGCAAGACCACCACGATCGGCATGCTTACCACGCGCGTCAGGCCAACCTCGGGCCGGGCCATCGTCGCCGGCATCGATGTGGTCGCCTCACCGGCCCTCGCCCGCCGCTACCTCGCCGCCGTCACCCAGACGAACACGCTCGACCGCGGCCTCTCCATCTTCGACAACCTCTTCTTCCACGGCCGTTACTTTGGGCTCTCCCGCGGGGAATCCCGGCGGCGGGCGGGCCAACTGCTTGAGAAGTTCCAGCTTGCCGACCGCGCCTCCGAATCGGTCGACGCCCTCAGTGGCGGGCTGGCACAACGCGTTCAGATCGCCCGCGCCTTGCTCCACGAGCCGCGCGTGCTCTTCCTCGACGAACCCACCGCCGGCCTGGACCCGCAGTCCCGCTTCCAGCTCTGGCAAACGCTCCAGCAGCTTAACAAGGACGGCCAGACGATCGTGCTCACCACCCATTACATGGACGAGGCGGAGCAACTTTGTGAGCGGCTGGCGATCATGGACCACGGCCACCTGCTCGCGCTCGATACCCCGCCAAACCTCAAGGCGATGGTCAAAGCCGACCGCTTCATCGTCCTCACGCTCTCGCAGTCGGAACTCGGCGCTGCCCGCGCCGCAGTCGAGCGGATCGAGGGCGTGCACCGTGTGGAAGAAGGCGAGAAAGGCGCGCTGAGGGTCTTCTCCAAGGCGTCGCCTGGCCTGACTGGTTCCGTCGTAACGGCGGTGACAAATGCCGGCGCGGAGATCCGTGACCTCAGCGTGACCGAACCAACCCTGGAGACCGTCTTCCTCGAACTGACTGGTAAGGAGTACCGCGAATGAGCAGCGCCGAGACGGCCGCCCCACCGATGGCAACCACAACCTCGTTCGGAACACTCGATTCCTTGCGGACGGTGCTCGCGCTGATAGAACGCGACCTCACAGTCCTCGTGCACGAAGGCTTCGGATTTCTGATCCGTTCCCTGATGCAGCCGGGGCTCTTCTCGTTCGTCTTCGTGTTCGTCTTTCCGCGCATTGGCCAGGGCATCGGCGGCCAGCCCGGCGGGCAATTCGCCAGCATCCTCATGCCCGGGCTCATGGCCAGCAGCCTTATGTTCCAGGGCATCCAGGCCGTCGCCCTGCCGCTCGTCCAGGAGTTCTCAGTCAGCCGCGAAATCGAAGACCGCGTGATGGCGCCCGTGCCGGTGAAGATGGTGGCGATCGCGAAGGTTATCAGTGGCGCGATCCAGGGCGTCATCGCGGCGCTGCTCGTCATGCCGGTGGTGTGGCTCACGAGCGGGGGCGACGTTTCGCTTAGCATCCACCGGCCGCTGGTGTTCGTCACGCTCTTGCCGATGGCGGCACTTGTGGCCGCCTCGGTGGGCCTGCTCCTGGGCACAATCGTGAACCCGCGCCGAATCAGCTTCCTCTTCGCCGTCCTGCTCCTGCCGATGACGCTCCTCGGCTGTGTCTACTACCCATGGTCGTCGCTCGCGGCGATTCGCTGGCTGCAGGTGGCCGTGCTCGTGAATCCCGTCGTTTACTTCAGCGAAGGGCTTCGCGCGAGCATGATTGGCAACGTCTCGCACATGTCCCTCTGGGCCGTTTATGGGCTGCTCTTCGGCGCGCTGGCCGTGCTCCTGACCGTGGCCACGCGCACGTTCCAGCGCCGGTGCATCACGTAGAGCATTCCAGGCGCAACGGGTCGACAAGCCGGTCCCGCCGCTTTACTCGTGCCAGAACTGCCAGAGCGCCTTCGCCACCGCTTCGTGCTGAGCGGGCGTCAGGCGGCTCGCGAACGCCCGCTCCACGTCCGCGCGGTGGCGCACGATGGCCTCTTTGTAGTGCTTTGTCCCCTCCGGCGTGATAACCACCGACACGCCCCGCCGGTCTCCAGGCACCTGCTCGCGGCGCAGCAACCCCGCAGCCTCGACCCGATCGACGAGCCGCGTCATGCCGCTGTGCGTGAAGAGCGACCGCTGTTGCAGCTCCTGCATGCGCAGGCGCCCGTCCGGCGCGTCGTAGAGCCGCCCAAGCACATCCAGGAACGCCAGCGGAATTCCCGAGTGCCGCTTGAGGTCTTGTTCGACGCTGTGGAGCACCTGGGAGTGGGCGAACACAATTCCCCTCCAGGCATCCCACCACGCCGGATCGGACGGCCGTTCTTCCTGTGTCACGGCGAAAGATTACCGCACAAAGTAAACATCTGCAACTTTTGTCTTAGCAGTAGTTGACAAGACAGATATTGTCAGGGCAGACTCTGCACGTCCCAAGGTGGACGGAACCACAAAAGCAGAGAACAGAAGGAGAAACCCCATGACAACAATGTTCATCCGGCACCAGGTCCAGGACTTCAGCCAGTGGAAGAAGGTCTACGACGGCTTCCGCGACACGCAGACTCGCCTTGGCGTCACGGCGGCCGCCGTCTACCGCGCGCCCGCCGACCCCAACGACGTCACCGTCAGCCACGACTTCGCCACCCTCGACCGCGCCCAGGCCTTCGTCCAGAGCGACGAGCTGCGCAGCGCGATGGCAAACGCGGGCGTTGTGGGCGAGCCAACGCTCTGGTTCGCTGAACGCGTCTAAGCGCTCCTGGTGACGCAATCAACCGCCCGCGAGGCCGCCGGAGATGGATTCGCCACTTCGGCGGCCTCGTCAGCCAGTTGCGGACTGAACTTTGCCTCCGGGCGCCGCGACAATCAGCTTAATGAGTTCCTCGGTGATCTTCGGCTCGAGCCCTTCCGTGTGGCCTTTGTCGAGCCGCACGACATCCGCGATGACGCGACCGCCGCGAGCGCTCGGGTAGACATAGACCTGCGCCGTGCCCGGCCGCGGCAAGAGCCCCCAGCCGGGCGTCGAGTTTCCCTCTCGCAAGGTGTCGTGGATCTGGCCCGGCTCCGTATCGACCACGTCCGGTAGTCGTGTGCGAGGACCGGCGCCGTACTTCTCGGCCCACGGCGACGTTTCCGGCAGCGACACCATCTCGTGCTGGCCAGAGGCGAAGATGAACGAGATGTCGCAGTCCGGCGTGGATGCGCGACCGGGCCGAGGCGCATTGGCTGCCGCCGCGGGCAGCGGGTTCATCCGGTTTGGTGGGAAGAACGAGGCCGGGATCTCGATCGGCCCGATCCGGCCGCCGGAGAGGCTGAGCCAGCCGTCCACGCGCTGCTTGAAGAAGTCGTCGCCCAGGAGCCGGTTCGATGTCATCCCGCCCTGCGAGTGCCCAACGAGCCAGAACGAGGCGATGTTCTCCTTGCCGTACTTCTCGAACACGTACTCGACGATGTTCCGAAGGTGTTCGTCGTCGGCCTCGGCGACCCAGCGGCGCATCGGCTCCT
>JBGOVF010000206.1:0-5154 GCA_041477975.1 Tepidiformaceae bacterium | reverse complement strand
CATGTCCTCAAGGTGTTCCTGCTGGATCGGGACGGCTATATCCGGAACATCTACAGCGCGGGCTTCCTGGTGCCGGACCTCGTCGTCAACGACATCAAGACCGTCTTGACGGACCGCGCGCGCGACTGAGGCGCGCCTGTCGGTGACCACCGAGCCCGATCCCTTCGAGACGCTCTACGCTCGCGGAGTGACTGACGGCCTGCCCGTCGTGGCGCCAACCGCGGCGCGTGTGGCCGCTGCCGTCGAGGCGAGCGGGCGGCAGGGCGACGAGCTGGAGGCGCAGGAGATCGTGGGCCTCATGCCGCCCAACCTGGCGCCGCTCACCATCGAGAAGATCGCCATCAACGCCGTCATGGCCGGGTGCAAGCCGGACTACCTGCCCGTCGTCATCGCCGCCGTGGAAGCGGTGCTCGATGAGCAGTTCAACATGCACGGCGTGCTGGCCACCACGCATTTCCCAACGCCCGTGATCATGGTCAACGGCCCCATCCGCGACCGCATCGGCATGAACTACCGCATGAACGTCCTCGGCCAGGGCAACCGCGCCAATGCCACGATCGGGCGGGCTGTGCAGCTCATCGTCCGGAACGTTGGGGGCGGCCGCCCGGGCGGCGTCGACCGGGCGGCGCTCGGCCAGCCAGGCAAGTACACCTTCTGCTTTCCTGAATTCGAAGAGCGCAGCAACTGGGAACCGCTCCACGTCGAGCGCGGCTACCAGAAGGAGCAGAGCACGGTCACGGTTTACGCGGGTGGCGCGCCGAACGGCATCGTGGACCAGCTTTCACGCGGCGCAAAGTCGCTCGCTACCAGCTACGGCCTCTCGTTGGCCACCGCCGGCCACGCCAAGGCGTATGGCCACGGCGAAATCGTCGTCATCGTCCCGCCCGAGCATGTCGACACGTTCGCGAAGGATGGCTGGAGCAAAGACCAGGTTCGCGAACAGATCCAACTCACCACCATGCGCCCGGCCCGCGAACTGGTGCGCGACGGGCACTGCGCCGAAGGCCTTCCGCTCGCATATGCGGAACGCCTCGGACTCGACACGATGGTCCCCAAGTTCCGCTCGAAGGAGATGATCACGCTCATCGTCGCGGGCGGCGAAGCGGGCAAGTTTGCCGCCTACCTGGGCGGCTGGGTCAGCGGCCCAATGGGGAGCAGCATGACGACGAAGGTGATCGGGGAGTAGCCAAAGCGGACGGGCTTAATCTCTCGCCCAGACCTCGAAGACCTCAACCACCAAGTCGTTCGCGAACTGAAACAGGACCGTGATTTCGCCCCAGATCAGCCCGAAGCGGCGCGGGCCGTACTCCGAGAACTCCTCGAGGGGCATGACGAATGGGTTCTCAGGCGTTGGGTCATCCATCAGTACCGCGACAGCGCCGGCGAGCAGGGCCTGCTGCGCCAGCGTTAGCCCCCGGAACTCGTCCCTCGCCGATTCCGATAGGAATACATCGTAGGAGGCCACCGACTAATCGAGAGGCCAGCGAACCCGCTGCCCCGCGTCCAGTTGCGCACGGCCAATGGCAGCACGCGTCGCCAACTCCTTGTTGCCCGCGATCCATGCCCGGGCCGCCTCTTTGTCCGGGGGCATTGGGATGTTCTTCATGGTTGGGTCCGGGAGCAGAAGCAGCGGGAAGGTGATCGTTGCTTCTTCGACGCAGGCCTCTTTCGGGCCGATTCCGCGCGTTTCGAGGAATCGGGGCAAGGTCTCGATCCCGAGTCGTTCGAGCGAGCGGGCCACCCGCCTTACCGAGTCGCTCAACTGCACGGTGAGTGAGTCGCGGTCCCTTGCCCGGACTTTGAGCTGGATTGCCGGGCAGCTCGCGATGACAGTCCCGTCTTCCTGATCGCAAATGTCGAACGTCAAGCCAACTGAATAGCCGTCCATCGAGCCCTCCACCGCTTCGCGCGATCATATCATCCGTCTACACCAATTCGCGGTTGCCGGGGTTCGAGGGGCCGTTACGAGCGGACTCCGAGGGCCTGCTGGACGATCCTCAGCGGGAACGTTGCCAGCACTTCGTACGAGGCGCCGCCGGGCGTCAGGTTGCTGCGCATCAACGAAACCTGCGCCGTCCGCCACGATATCCCGGGCACCGCCATCTTGCCGACCGCTACCTCTATCTCGGCGCGCTGGCGCGTGGGGATCTCGTCTTTTACGCGACCGAGCGTGAGGTGGGGGCGGAACGGGCGCCGTTCAGGTTCGAACCCGACGACCGCCAGCGCAGCATTCACCGCGCGGACGAGGGCCTCAAGCCGGAGCACGTCGCCGGCGATGCCGACCCACATGATCCGCAGCCCTTCGCGCCCGCCGAACGTGCCGATGTTCGAGAACTCGAGTTCGAACGGCTGGTGGCCCACGACCGCTTCCTGGATTGCGAGCTTGATCGCCGGCATCTTCTTCAGCGGCACTTCGCCGAGGAACTTGAGCGTGACGTGCACGCCCTCGGCCCTAATCCAGCGCACGGCCGTGCCGCTTCGCCCTCGTAGCGTTTCGATGATTCCGCCGATGGATTCCTTCACGTCGTCAGGAACTTCGCAGGCGATAAACAGCCTGACCTGGTCGGGGGCGTCCGTCATTGGTGGTGTAAATCCGAAAACAGTATATCGGCGTTGCCGCCACACACTGCCTGCGCGGAGTCGCCTGGGAGGAGCGCTGTGATGCGTTGAAGCTGGCGGCGGGGCGAAAGCAGCGGGTAATCCGAGCCGAAGAGCACGCGATTCGCACCCGCGAGGGCCACGAGCCGCGCAACACTTTCGTCATCATACAGCAGCGACACCGCCGCTGTATCGAAATAGAGAGATTCTATCGCCGCGCGCACCTCCGGCATCTGGAGATAGAAGGACGCGCCCGCGCCAAGATGGGCCGCGATCATCTTCAGGCCGGGGAACGCCGTGGCCGCTTCGATCAACTCAGCCGGCGCGATGCCGCCCCGCTTGCCCGGGTATTCATGGCCAACCGGCTCGCTCACGTGCCAGAGCAGCACCACCCCGGCCTCACGTGCGAGCCCGCAAAGTCGTCGCCCATCGGGCCCGAGAGGGTCCCAGCCCTGGTTGCCCGGCCGCAGCTCTCCGAAGCCGCGCGCTCCGCGGTCCAACGCCGCTCGCGCCCCTCGCTCCCACCCGGGCAGCGCCGGGTTTACCGTCGCGAGCGCGATTAGCCGTCCCGCGGACGTCCTGGCAGCTTTCAGGAGATGCTCGTTTTGTGTGGTGAGATCATCTTCGGCAGCGAAGGCGAACCCCGCAGTCACCGCCCGCTCGATGTGCCCTTCGTCCATCGCCGCCAGCAGCTCCGGAGCTGTCGCCATCTTCGCTTTCGGGTCGCCGTAAATCTCCGCGAAGATGGCGTCGCGGGCGGCGAGCTCGGCCCGCTGCGCCGCCTGCTCAGGAGCAAAGATATGGGTGTGCGCATCGATCACGGCCACGGCTGCATCGTACAGGGGAGCCAGGCGCTACGGCCGCCAGACCATCGCTGGCTTGCCCGTCGCCATCTCCGGCAGCGACCACAGCTCGATCCGCCAGGGCTCAAGTTTGAGCGCCCCGAACGACGGCGCCAGCGGCCCCTCGCGGAAGAACATCGCCGGGTCGTAACCCAGGGGCGGAGGCGTGTTCTTGAACAGATCCCACACCCGCTGCTTCTCGGCCGGGTCATCGGCCCAGTTGGCCCGGCATTCCGCGTAGACCTGCTGGTGCTGCTGGTCCCAGTAGCTGCAGGAGACATACGGGTTCCTCGCGATGTGCTTCGCCTTGAAGCTGTCGCGTCCCGTGGCGATCCACCCGGTGCTCCCTTCCCAGATGGGATGGAGGATGCGCGCCCGCGGCCGCCCCTTCCCATCGACCGTGGTGACCGTGCACCAGACCATCCGCGCCACGCGCTTGTTGAACTCCTCGGCAATATCGCTGAACGAACGTGTTTCCAAGATCAGCCCTCCTCAGGTGATCCACGTGCGGCGACGGTAGCGGCGCACCGTGCGCCGGGCGCGCGGGCCGAATCGGCGGCTGCGTTCCGCGATCGGATCGTGGGTCATTCGTGGCCCGACTATAGCAAGGGTTTGCGGCCGGGGCCTGCTCGCGGTTCCTTCGAAATGGTCCAACCGGGTACCTCCGCCTGCACCCGTGGGCCCTCCCCTCCGTCAGACTCCCCAGTTAGCTTGCGCCTGCGGGTCGCGGACTTCTGTGCGCAACTCTCAGAGAGAACTGCATTGTGGCGACGAATCGAACCCGGCCGGGTGCCATCGAGCCGCCGACGGCGCCTTTCCACGACGCGGCGGGCCGCCTGGTCGCGACGCCAAGTCTCGCGCACAATCGCTTTCTCGATTTCGTCCGCACCGTCGCCGTCATTCGCGTGCTGGCCTGGCACACTTACGGTTTCGCCTGGCTCTCTTACCTGGTGGCTTCGATGCCCGCAATGTTCTTCGTCGCGGGCTCACTTATGGCTCACTCGCTCGATCGCTACGGCCCGTGGCACGTTTACCACTCCCGCTTCCGCCGGTTGCTGATCCCTCTCTGGGTGTTCGGCGCGGCGGCGATGGCGATCATGGTTTCGCACGCCGCCTTCCGCCCGGAACCCGGCGAATCCGTGGCCTGGTATCAACCGCTCTTCTGGCTTTTCCCGATCTGGGACCCTCAAGGCTCCGATTGGGGCGTCACCTGGTGGGCAGTCCTCTGGTACATGCGCTGCCTCACCTGGTTGATCCTGCTCAGCCCTCTGTTGCACTGGCTCTTCCGGCGGCTCTCATTCGCGGTGCTCGGCCTACCGCTGGGGCTCCTCGCTTTCTTCGAATACCGCGGCCGCAGCGGCGACCCGGTCCGCTGGCAGTTCGAGGACGCGGCCCTCTTTGGCTTCTTCTGGCTCCTGGGGTTTTGTTACAACGAGGGGCTGCTGCAGCGGGCGACAATCCGCGCGAAGGCGATCGCCACGCTCGTGTTCGCCGCCGCAGCCGCCGCCTGGGTCACCACCCAGCCCGTGCCGGAGATGGTGGTCAACGCGTCCTATCCTGCGCACCTCTTCGTCGGTCTGGCCTGGCTGTCCCTCGCGCTCACCTTCGAACGCCCCATCCTCGCCTTTACGGCCTGGAATCTGCCGTCCCGCTTCATCGGCTGGGTGAACGAACGCTCCTATACGATCTACCTCTGGCACGCGGCCGGCCTCTT
>JBGOVF010000430.1:0-3109 GCA_041477975.1 Tepidiformaceae bacterium | reverse complement strand
CCAGCCGTTCAAGCTGGACCTACTGGCGGAGCTGGAGGAAGGCAATGTCACGCAGTGCACACACGCCGGGTTCACGGACCTCTGCCGCGGCGGACACGTGAACAACACGGGCGAGATCCCGGCGTTCAAGCTTATGAGCATCGCGGGGGCGTACTGGCGCGGGAGCGAGAAGAACCCGCAGCTACAGCGTGTCTACGGGGCCCTCTTCGAAACGAAAGAGGAGCTGGAACAGTACGAGCACCAGCTGGAGGAGGCGCGCCGCCGCGACCACCGTCGCATCGGCCGCGAGCTGGATCTGTTCGCGCTGTTCGACGAGATCGGGCCCGGGCACGTGGTCTGGCTGCCGGCGGGCGCCACGATCCGGCGCGAGCTTGAGCGCTGGATCGTCGACCTGGAAATCGAGAACGGCTACCAGCACGTCATCACGCCAAACGTGGCGAAGCGCGAGCTGTTCGTGCGCTCGGGGCACTGGGCGCACTACCAGGATGCGATGTACCCGGTGATGGAGCGCGAGGGCGAGGAGTATGTCTTGCGACCGATGAACTGCCCGAGCCACATCATGGTGTTCGAATCGGGCCTCCATTCGTACCGGGAGATGCCGATCCGGATCGCCGAAATCGGCAACATGCACCGCTGGGAGAAAAGCGGCCAGCTGTCGGGCATGGCCCGCGTGCGGATCATGGCGCTCAACGACGCGCACATCTTCTGTACCGACACGGAGATGGTCGAAGTGGAGGTGGAGGGCGTATTGCGTCTGATGGAGCACTGTTACGGCGTTCTCGGCCTGAAGGACTACCGCTACCGCCTCTCTCTCGGCGACCCGGAGGACACGGAGAAGTACGTCAACAACGCGCCGATGTGGGAGCAGGGCGAGGATCTGTTGCGGCGCGTGCTCACGCGCGTGGGGCTGCCCTTCTTCGAAGCGAAGGGCGAAGCAGCCTTCTACGGCCCGAAGATCGACGCGCAGTTCAAAACGGCCGCCGGCCACGAGGAGACGCTCGTGACGGTGCAGGTCGATTTCCACCTGCCGGCGCAATTCGGGCTCGAATACGTGGGCGAGGATGGCGGCCGCCACCAGCCGATCATCGTCCACCGCGGCATCCTTTCGACGATGGAGCGAATGGTCGCGCTCCTGATCGAGGAGTACGAGGGGAGCTTCCCGCTGTGGCTGTCGCCGGTGCAGGCGATCGTGATCCCGATCGCCGACCGCCACGTGGAGTACGCGCAGGAGGTCGCGAAGCAACTGCGCGCGGCGAAGCTGCGAGTGGAGGTGGACAGCCGCAACGAGCGCATGAACGGCAAGATCCGCGACGCGCAGATGCGCAGGATCCCGTACATGCTGGTCGTCGGCGACAAGGAGGCCGAGGCGAAAGCGGCGGCGCTGCGCGTGCGCGGCGGCGGCGACCTGGGGGCGACGCCGGTGGCGGAGATCGTGGAGCGGCTGCGAGCCGAACGCGATTCGCAGGCGCTGACGCCGTAACCAGCGAGGTGCTAGTCCGGGGGGCGCCGGGTCACCGACGTGATCTGGAGTTCGCCGGAGCTTCCCGCCAACCGAAGCGCGACCGGCTGCACCCACGCGCCGGAGAACTGGAAGCCAACGTGGACGGTGGACTCGCCTGCCGGGATCAGGGCACGGTAGAGGGAATCCGGGTCGTTTGCGCGGAAGCTGAAGGACCGGCCCCGGAGGGTGGTGCCATCCGCCAGCGTGAGTTCGAGGTCGTTGTAGTGCAATTCGGAGGGCGCGCTGGCGCTCACGGCGAGGGTGATCTCGAGGGCTTCGGGCTCTGGATCGACCATGAGCTCGACTTGGTCCGCCGAAGTCAGGCGCAACGTGGCGTGCGGAAGCCGGATACGGGCCGGCGTATCGCTGCCGTTCGGGCGAACCACGACCCACAGAAAGCCCGCGATCACGGATGCCGCCGCGACAGCGGATACGAACACCAGGGCCAGCGACCGGCGACTCTTGCCAGTTCGCGCCAGGTCCGGCGACGTGAGTGTCAACGTGCAGATCCTCGTGGCGAGTATAGCTACGCGCACCTCGCGTAGACTCGGTCCGGGAGCTGGAGGAGAAGACGATGGAAGACCTTGGGCCGTTCGTCTTGCCCTACACGCGGACGCACGACTTCGTCGCGAAGTCGAACGGGCGGTCGTACCGCGTGTTCGTTTCCACGCCGTCGGGCAAGCCACCAGAAAAGCCGTTGCCGGTGCTGTACGCGCTGGACGGCAACGCCGGCTACGGCACCGTCGTCGAGACGGCGCGGTGGATGGCGTTCGGCGGCGAGATTGAGCCGATGGTTATCGTGGGAATCGGCTACCCGACCACGAATATCATGGAGGCGATGGTGCGGCGCACGTACGAGCTTTCGCCATCGCATGATGCCGCGTTCGTCGAACGAGCGAAGGTTGAGGGCCAACCGCTACCGGAGGGCGGGCTCGGCGGCGCGGCCGGATTCCTGCGGTTCATCGATGAGGAATTGGCGCCGTTGATTGAAGCTGAGTACGCGGGCGGCGGGCTGGACCGCGGGCTTTTCGGGTTCTCGCTTGGAGGGCTGTTCGCGGCGTATGCACTGCTCCAGGCCCGGCCAGTGTTCCAGCGCTTCAGCATTGGCAGCCCGTCGCTCTGGTGGAACGAGCGCGAGATGTTCGCCGTCGAGAAGCAACTCCATGAGTCCGGCAGTGCCCTCAAGGCGCGTGTGTTCATGTCGGCGGGAGAATTGGAAGAGACGCCCGGCGCGGCCCGAATGGCTCCGTTTCGGATGGTGAGCAACGCGATCGAGATGGGCGGGATACTCGGTTCGCGGGGCTACGCGGGCCTCGACATCAAGACGCATATCTTCCCCGGCGAATCGCACCAGAGCGTCATCGGCGCGACCGTGGCGCGGGGCCTGCGGGTGCTGTACGGGGTGTAGCGGTGTGGCTCACACTCGACGGCGCATGACGGCGGGGCGTACGCTCCTTCGCAGTTGAGGCCGGAGGCGTGCGCATGTCCGCGGTGAACCAGCTCGGGTATATCGGCATTTCGGCGAGCGATGTGGGCGAGTGGGAGTCGTACGCCACGAGTGTGCTCGGCCTGCGGACGGCGGGGACCGAGAAGGACCGCACGTTGCTG
>JBGOVF010000076.1:0-8455 GCA_041477975.1 Tepidiformaceae bacterium | reverse complement strand
ATGTCGGCGATCTTCGTCGTCGCTTCATTCGTCGATGATGACGTTACGGCCGGCGAGCCGGGCACGCTGCTCGCGCGGATGTTCGCGGCCGCGCTCACGCTCAGCGGCATCTTCGGGTTCCTCCTGGGCCTCATCCTCCTCCGTGACGAATTGCGCCAGCGTGACCACTACATCACGCCGATGATCCTGGGCGTAATCATGGGCGCGCTGGTGGCAACGCTCTTCCTGGTGCCTTCGAACACCTTCGTGCTGTCCCCGTTCCTCGTGCTCGTCTTTGTCTTTCGCCCACTCCGCCGGAGCATCGCAAGGCTCTTCCGGCGCCGGGCGAGGTAGCCGAGTGGAGGAGTCGTTCAGCAACCCGAAACGCCGCCGGGAGGATGCTCTCCGGCTCGAACTGAGCAGACCAACGGCAGGAGGGGCCGCGTGAAGCCAGCCAGCGTCCTCATCATCGGCTCCGGACCGATCGTCATCGGCCAGGCCGCCGAGTTCGACTACGCCGGCACACAGGCATGCAAAGCCATGCGCGAAGAGGGCGTGCGCAGCATCCTCGTCAACTCGAACCCCGCAACGATCATGACGGACCTCGATGTGGCCGACGCGGTCTACATCGAGCCGCTCACCGTCGCCGTGCTCGAGCGGATCATCGCTCGCGAGCGGCCAGAGGGCCTGCTCCCCACGCTCGGCGGCCAGACAGGCCTGAACCTCGCGGTGGATCTCGCGCGTGCCGGCGTCCTCGACAAGTACAACGTCCGGCTGCTCGGCACGCCGCTCGAAACCATCCGCCGGGCGGAAGACCGCGAACTGTTCCGCGACCTGCTGGCGAAGCTCGGCGAACCCGTCCTCGAAAGCGAGGTCTGCACCACGTTGGACGAGTGCGGCGCAGCCGCCGAACAGATTGGCCTCCCGGTGGTCATTCGACCGGCTTACACGCTCGGCGGTACGGGAGGGGGCATGGCGTTCAGTATGGAACAGTTGCGCACCGTCGCCGCGGGGGGCCTCGCGGCCAGCCCCATCACGCAGGTGCTGGTCGAGAAGAACCTGCTTGGCTGGAAGGAGGTCGAGTACGAGGTGATGCGCGACGGCGCGGGCAACTGCATCACCATCTGCAACATGGAGAACCTGGACCCGATGGGTGTCCACACCGGCGACTCCATCGTCGTCGCGCCCTCGCAAACCCTGAGCGACAAGGACTACCAGATGCTGCGCTCGGCGAGCCTGCGCATCATCGACGAGCTTGGCATCGAAGGCGGCTGTAACGTCCAATTCGCCCTGGCGCCGCGCAAGGATATTCGCGATTGGCCCGGCGATCCCTTCGCACCGCTCCCCTATTACGTCATCGAAGTGAACCCCCGCGTCTCGCGCTCCTCCGCCCTCGCCTCCAAGGCCACCGGCTATCCGATCGCGCGGGTCGCCGCCAAGATCGCCTGCGGCAAGACCCTCGATCAGATTCCAAACGCCGTAACGCGAAAGACGACGGCCGCCTTCGAGCCGGCACTCGATTACTGCGTCGTCAAGATACCGCGCTGGCCGTTCGACAAGTTCGCGCTCGGCGACCGCCACCTGGGCACCCAGATGAAGGCGACAGGCGAGGTGCTCGCCATCGACCGCTCCTTCGAAGCCGCGCTGAACAAGGCCGTCCGCTCGCTGGAAGTCGGCGGCCGGTCCTTGCTCTGGGAGCGGCCCGAATGGCGGGCAGGCGGCGAATTCCCCCTCGACGCGACCGACGAGCGGCTCTGGGCTCTGATGGCGGCGCTACGGCGCGGCGCCGCTCCGATGGATGTCTCGCGGCAGACCGCCATCGACCCCTGGTTCGTCGAGCGCCTCGCGAACATCGTGGAGATGGAGAGACGACTCCTGAACGAGCCGCTGCACCCGGAACTGCTGCGCGCCGCCAAACGGCTTGGCTTCAGCGACGAAATGGTCGGCCAGCTGGCCGACCGGCTGCCCGAGCAGGTTCGTTCGCTGCGGCACGAGTGGCAGATCACGCCCGTCTACAAGATGGTCGACACGTGCGCGGCGGAGTTCGAAGCCGTGACGCCGTACTTCTACAGCACGTACGAAACCGAAAACGAAGCCCTTCCGCACGAAACCGCTGCTGCCGTGGTCATCGGCAGCGGCCCGATCCGCATCGGCCAGGGCATCGAGTTCGACTACGCCAGCGTCCACGCCGCCTGGGCGCTCCAGGATGCGGGCATGCGCGCCGTAATGATCAACTCCAATCCGGAAACGGTCTCCACGGACTTCGACACCAGCGACCGCCTCTACTTCGAGCCGCTGGACGAAGAGGCCGTCCGCGACATCCTGGAGAACGAGCAAGGGGCATCCGATGAGCCGCCGCCGTGCATCGTCCAGTTCGGCGGGCAGACGGCGATCAACCTCGCCGAACCGCTGCGCCGATCGGGAATGCCGATCATCGGGTCGAGTGCTGACTCTATCGACACTGCCGAGGACCGCCGCCTTTTCGAGCGTTTCCTCCAGGACCTCGGTATCCCGCAGCCACCGGGGGCGGCTATCTCTACTACCGAAGAGGCGCTGAAGACGGCCCAAACGATAGGCTACCCCGTCCTCATCCGCCCCTCGTACGTCCTTGGCGGCCGTGCGATGGAGGTGGTCCAAAACGCCACGGAACTCGTCATGTTCGTGGCCCAGGCGGCCGAGGTGGCGCAGGGCAAGCCAATCCTCATCGATAAGTTCCTCGAAGGGCGTGAGGTCGAGGTGGACGCCATCTGCGACGGCGAATCCGTCCTCATCCCCGGGATCATGGAACACATCGAACGTGCCGGCGTCCACTCCGGTGACTCGATGGCCGTCTACCCGCCCATCAACCTCGACCAGGAAGAGCGCGACACCATCTGCGAGTACACGCGCAGCATCGTCCTCGGGCTCGGCGCCATCGGCCTGACCAATATTCAGTATGTCGTGCTGGCGCGGCAGCCCGGCTCCGGTCCCAGGGTGTTCGTCCTGGAAGTGAACCCACGCGCCAGCCGGACCGTGCCGTTTCTCTCGAAGGTGACCGGCGTTCCGATGGTCAAGCTTGCCGTGGGGGCAATGCTCGGGAAGAAGCTGAAAGACTCTGGCTACCCCGACGGCCTCTGGCCCGAACGCAACCTGGTCGCTATCAAAGCGCCCGTCTTCTCGATGTCGAAGCTCATCGGCGTGGACACCTACCTCGGGCCCGAGATGAAAAGCACCGGCGAAGTCATGGGCATCGATCGCACGTTCGAAGGCGCGCTGGCGAAGGCTCTAATGGCCTCCGACATGGCCCTCAAGCCGAACGCCGCCATACTCCTCAGCATCAGCGACCGGACGAAGGCGGACGCGCTGCCGCTCATCCACCAGCTCGCCAAAGCCGGATACCGCCTCTACGCAACGGAAGGGACGAGCAAGACCATCCAGGCTCTTGGGCTCGAGGTCACGTCTGTCACCAAGGTGCTGACGGGCGTCCACCCCAACGTGGTCGACGTCATCAACGACGGCACGGTCCAGGGCGTGATCAACACGCCCGAGGGCCGCATGACCGGCTCACTCCGCGACGGCTTCCACATTCGCCGGGCCGCCGCTGAGAAGCGAATCCCCTGTTTCACCTCCACCGACACCGCGAAGGCGGCCATCGAAGCGCTCACGAGCGCCTCAAGTTACGACGTGGCTACACTGCGCGAGTACACCTCGCGATGATCATCGAGGACGCGCACATCCTCTCGACGGAGCGAGCCTACGAGGGCGCCTTCGTCACCTGGTTCCACGCCCCCGGCCTTTCGGCAAGCGTCGAACCGGGCCAGTTCGTGATGGTGCATTGCAGCGCTGAACGCCTCGACCCAATGTTCGCGCGTGCCTTCAGCTATTACCGCCTCGACGGCGACCGCTTCGCGCTGCTCTACAACGCCGTTGGCCGGGGCACCTCGTGGCTCGCACAGCAGCCGCGCGGCACGCTCGTGCGCGCGTTTGGCCCCCTCGGCAACGGCTTCCGCCTCCCGGATTCGGAATCGAACCTGCTCCTGATCGGTGGCGGAGTGGGTGTCGCACCGCTCGTGGAAACAGCCCGGCGCGCGTTGCTGGCAGGGCACCACGTGGTTGCCATGATGGGCGCCCGCAGCTCCGCTCACCTCCTCCCGGCGAGTGAATGGCCCAAAGAAGTCGAGTACGCCGTTGTCACGGAAGACGGATCGGCCGGCGCCAAAGGCTTCGTCACCCAGCACCTGGGCAAGTACCAGCCGTGGGCCAACCGCATCTACGCCTGCGGGCCGAACCCCATGTTTCAGTCGCTCGCCGATGCGCTCCGGACCAACGGCCGCCGCCAGCATCCCGAGATCCTGATGGAAGAAAACATGCCTTGCGGCTGGGGCATGTGTTACGGCTGCGCCGTCTTCACGAAGCGCAACGGCGTCAAACTCTGCTGCAAGGACGGCCCCCGCTTCAACCTCTTCGACGTCTATTAGGCGATTTGGACCGAACGGACCCCTCTTGCTGTACCACGCGGTCGTCTCTCCGCTTGACATCACGCGCAAGAATGGCGTCAACCAAACCCGGAGTGATCCCATGCGCGTGCTTCTAGCCCTGGACGGTTCTGCCAACAGCGAACGCGCGGCGTCCGCAATCGCCAACTGGGCAAGCGACGCCGCCCCCGAAATCCACGTCCTCACCGTGATGAACCCGGCCGATGTCCACGAAACGAGCAGCAAGGCGCTCTTCACGCATGCGCTCACGCCCGCCGGCACGGCCAGCGGTTCTGGCCTGGGGGTAACCGAGCCGAGCGTGACGCTGGCTGAGGACCGCTCTCAAGCCCTCGTCCGGGCAAAGACGGAGCGAGAAGACGCCCTTCTAGAGGTCGCGAGGAAATGGTTCCCCGCCTCCCACGTAACCGTCCACGTCGATGACTCGCAAGAGGTGGCGCCGGCCATAATTGCCGCCGCCTCTCGGCTCCAGGTCGATTTTGTGGCCATGGGTTCCCGCGACCGCCATGCGATTTCCGCCGCGATCTTCGGCTCAGTGCACGAGGAAGTCGTCCGCCACTGTTCGGTGCCCGTGCTTGTCGTCGGGCCAGCCGTTCCCGGGCGAGAGGCCTAGCGGCCGAGAGCTTCGCGAAGCATTTCCAGCGCGCGCTGGCTGATCTGGCGCATCACCGCAGCCCGGCTCCCCGGGAACACGTGCTCTTCAGCCCTCGTCCCACCGGGCCCTGATACCGCGATAGCAACGCTCCCAACGGGTTTCGGTGACCGCCGGCTGGCCTGGGGCCCGGCGATGCCGCTTTCCGCGATGCCCCAGGCGGCACCGGTGGCGCGGCGCATTGCCTCGGCCGTCGCCGAAACCCATTGCGTGCTGACCGCCCCGTGCTCCCGCGCGATCTCGCGGTCCATCGCCAGGACCTCCCACTTCGCCGGGCTCGAATACGGCACGAGTCCGCTTTCGAACCAGCGCGACGCCCCCGCGACGCTCAGTATCCGCGTGCTGATCAGCCCGCCCGCCGTCGTCTCTGAGACTGCGACCTTCTCGCCGCGAGCCACCAGCAGTTCACCGATCTCGGTGGGGAGGGCGTCGTCATCGACAGGAAACCCGTGGTTCAGTTCAGACATGGCGCGAGTCTACAACGCCGGCTCCGGCATCGCCGGGAGGGCGCCCTCTGCTAAGCTCCTCCTGTGACGGAAAACGCTGTCGACTCTGCCGAAGCCGAAGCTCTGCGTTCCGAGGCCACCGCCGCTGCTGAAGGCGAAGCCCTGCTTCGTGAGGCCGAGTTCCAGGACGCCCGTCCGGTCTGGTACTCCTCCAACTACGTCTACCTCTCCCAGATGTGCGGCCCAGGCGGTGAACAGTTCGCGGCCATCTACAAGCCGCTGAAGGGCGAAAACCTGCTCTGGGACTTCCCCGATGGTTGCCTCTATAAACGCGAAGCTGCGGCCTACGAGCTGGCCAAGCTCCTCGGCTGGAACTTCGTTCCACCAACCGTGGTGCGCGACGGTCCCCACGGAATCGGATCGCTTCAGCTCTTCATCAAGCACGACCCCGAGTCCCACTTCTTCGTCCAGCGAGAAGTGCCGGAGTTCGTCTCACAACTGCAACGAATGGCAGTCTTCGACCTGATCGTGAACAACGCCGACCGCAAAGGCGGCCATTGCTTGCTCGATGAGAACGGCCGGGTCTGGGGCATCGACCACGGCCTCTGCTTCCATTACCAGTACAAGTTGCGCTCGGTCATTTGGGATTGGGCCGGCGAAGCAGTGCCGCAAGGCTGGCTCGACGAGACCCTCGCGGCCGGCAAGGCGATCGACGCGGGGAATGCAACGGCGCAGCCGTTTCTCTATCTTGTGGGCGACGCCGAAGTGGCTGCACTGCTTGGTCGAATCGAGAAGTTGCAGCAGGACCGCTGCTTCCCGACACCCGGACCAAACCGGCATTACCCCTGGCCGCTGGTTTGACTCAGGCGGTCGCCGAGGCCTTCTTGCCGGCTCCAGGGCGCATCTCTGCCCGGACCTGCCGCGCGTTCAGTTGTTCGCCGCAGTGCGCGCAGACGAGTGCCGCATCCGGCGCGTGCCCACATTCGTGCGTCAGCCGCACCGGCGGCCCTTCAGGCCCGGCCATCCAGCGGTCGCCCCAGCGCATGAGCGAGATCAGTACGGGATAAAGGTCGCGGCCCTTGTCCGTTAACCGGTACTCAAAACGCTCCGGGCGTTCCTGGTAAAGCCGGCGCTCCAGGATGTCGTGCTCCACTAGTCCTTGCAGCCTCGATGCGAGCACGTTCCGTGCGATGCCCAGGCGGCCCTGGAAGTCATCGAACCGCCGCACGCCGTTGAAAGCCTCGCGGATCACGAGCATCGTCCACCACTCACCCACGACCTCGAGAGTGCGGGCTACCGAGCAATCCATATCGGCGAAGCTGGTACGTCGCATGCGCGGAGCATAGCACAGGTTTCGTGGAGCAACCCTCTGTCGTTCGAACTTCCATCCCGCCCTCGTTAAGCTTCTCCGCACACCCGTGCCAAGGAGCAGCCCTGATGCCTTCCGATCCCCGCCAGCACAGCCGAGTCCTGCTCGACGGTCCGGACCGCGCCCCGGCGCGTTCGTACTTCAAGTCCGTGGGTTTCACCAAAGATGACCTGAAGAAGCCGCTGGTCATGGTCGCCCACTGCTGGATTGGCACCATGCCGTGCAACTTCAGCCACCGGACGCTCGCCCAGCACGTGATGGCCGGGGTGCGCGCCGCCGGCGGCACGCCGATGGAGGTCAACACCATCTCGATCAGCGACGGCATCTCCATGGGCACCGAGGGGATGAAGGCCTCGCTCATCAGCCGCGAACTGATCGCCGATTCAATCGAACTCGCCGGAGTCGGTTATTCGTTCGACGCGGCCGTTGTCATCGTCGGTTGCGACAAGACGATTCCAGCGGGCGCGATGGCACTCGCCCGCCTCAACATCCCCGGCGTCATCCTCTACGGTGGCTCGATAGCGCCCGGCGTCTACAAGGGCCACGACGTGACCATCCAGGACGTGTTCGAAGGCGTTGGGCAACACGCCGCCGGCCGCATCACCGAGGCGGAACTGGAGGCGATCGAGGACGCTGCCTGCCCCGGCGCCGGCGCCTGCGGAGCCCAGTACACAGCCAACACGATGGCCACGGTCATGGACTTCCTCGGCCTCTCAGCCATGGACACCACTACCATCGGCGCTACCGACCCGCGCAAGGACAACGCTGGCTACCGCACGGGTGAGCTGGTGATGGAAGTGCTGCGTCGCGGGCAGCTCCCGCGCGACATCCTCACACGCGAGTCGTTCGAGAACGGCATCATCTGCGCCGCCTCCACCGGCGGCTCAACCAATGTCGTCTTGCACCTTCTCGCGCTCGCGAAAGAGGCCGGCGTGCCACTCACGATCGACGACTTCGACGCCATCAGCGAGCGTACGCCACTCATAGGTGACCTCCGACCCGGGGGCCGTTATGTCGCCCTGGACATGGACCGCGCCGGCGGCACCCGCCTCCTCGCGAAGCGCTTGCTCGATGCGGGCAAACTCCACGGCAGCGTCCGCACCGTGACCGGACTGACGATCGCCGAGGAGGCCGCAAGAGCTGTCGAAACCCCGGGCCAGGATGTCATCCTGCCGATCGACAAAGCGCTGAAACCGACCGGCGGCCTCGTCATCCTTCGCGGCAACCTCGCGCCTGACGGCTGCGTCATCAAGGTCGCCGGGCACGAACGCCTGCTGCACCGCGGCCCGGCGCGTGTGTTCGAGTGCGAGGAAGACGCGTTCGCGGCCGTCAGCAACCGCCGGATCCGCGCCGGAGACGTCGTCGTTATCCGCAACGAGGGGCCGAAGGGCGGCCCCGGTATGCGTGAGATGCTCGGCGTCACCGCGGCACTGGTCGGCGAAGGGCTCGGAGAGACCGTGGCGCTGCTCACGGATGGGCGCTTCAGCGGCGCCACTCGCGGCTTGATGGCCGGCCACGTTGCTCCCGAAGCAGCCGT
>JBGOVF010000249.1:0-4412 GCA_041477975.1 Tepidiformaceae bacterium | reverse complement strand
TATGGGGTTCGGACCCGACGAGCGACGTTGCCAGGCACGCGGCCGTCACCAGCGGGTCGGCCGCGCTGGTCCTGCTCGCGCTTGTGCCGTGGGCGTCGGCAATCGTCGCCCGTGGCAGCATCGCCACGCTCCTCAAAGACCGTTGACGCCGCACCCGGCGGGCCGCAGAGAGTTGGAAGCATCGTCAAAATGCTGGAGTTGTTCCGGCCGGTGCCGAAACAAGCGGGCCCCTGACCCCGTCGCGGTGAACGATCGGATCCCGGGCACCGGGCTCGATTCAGCCACGCAGGATGGCGCACAGCACTTCCGGGTCCACGTTGCCGCCGGAAATGATGGCGCCGATGCGCAGGCCGCGGAGGTCGCCGAGCTTGGCGCTCATGAGCGCGGCGGCGGGGATGGCGCCAGTCGGCTCGACGAGGAGCTTCATGCGGAGGACGTGGAAGCGCACGGCTTCGCGGATCTGGTCATCGGAGACCGTGGCGATGCCATCGACCAACCGGCTCACGACCGCAAACGGCAATATGCCCGGCTGCCGCGTGCGGACGCCGTCCGCGATCGTCGTGGGTGGGTCGATGGCCACGCGCTCGCCCCTCGCCAGGCTTTGTACCCAATCGTCCGCGCCCTCGGGCTCGATCCCGAAGACGCGCGCGGCGGGACTGAGGCCACGAGCGGCCGTGACCGTGCCGGAGAGCAATCCACCACCGCCTGTGGGCACGACGACAAGATCGAGCGGGCCGACTTCTTCGAGGAGTTCGAGGGCGGCGGTGCCCTGGCCGGCCATGATCATCGCATCATCGAAGGCCGGGACGGGGTGCATGCCACGTTCGGCGGCGAATTGAGCCAGGAGTACCTCCGGGCGATCCCGGAGGCGGTCGTACTGCACGACTTCGGCGCCGTAGCCGCGAGTGGCGGCGAGCTTCGCCGACGGGGCATCGAATGGCATGACGATGAGTGCCGGGATACCGAGCAAGCGCGCCGCCAGCGCAACGCCCTGGGCGTGGTTCCCCGATGAAGCAGCGACGACCCCGTTGGCGCGCTCCTCCCGAGTGAGGGCGGAAATGTGGTTGTAGGCGCCGCGGAACTTGAACGCGCCGCCGAGCTGGAAGTTCTCGCACTTGAAGAAGACCCTGGCGCCACCGACCAACTCATCGAAGGTGCGCGACGTCATTACCGGCGTACGGTTCGCGACGCCATTGAGCCGGCCGGCGGCTTCGCGGACGTCTGCGATCGAGATCGGCAATGGGGGTACTTCGGCCACCGGCACATCGTATCTGGCAAGCCGGTGTTAGCGCAGCGAATGCTCCGCATTTGGAGCTGATGTACGATGACGCCGTCAGCGGGGGACGAAGAAGGCAAGGGCGTTTGTGACGACGAGCTCGAGCCGCGTCTTTCCGCGCCTCGTGTCGCGCCAATCCGCGTGGCGCGCTCTTTTCGTGCTCGGTCTTGTCGCCCTCTTCGTGAGCTCCCTGGTACTGGCGCGCGCAATCAATGATGCTCGCTCCCGTAGCGCCTCCGGCCCGGCGGCGGCGGGAGCCGTGGAAGAAGAGCCCCCGGCGGCGCCCGGGACGGCGGTTATCGCGGTGTCTCCCGAGGCCGTCGCGCCGCAGCCACCGGCGGTGATCGCCCCGCTGGAACCAGCGACGGCGCGCCACCCCGACCCGGTGCTCCTCGCCGCCATCCAGGACGCGCTGGGCGATCGGTCCGAGCATGTCGGCGTCGTCGTGGTCCGGCTGAACGACGGGCGGTCGGCGGTCTTGAATGGCGACCAGGTGTACTACGCGGCCAGCCTGTTCAAGCTCGCCATCCTCTACGAGGCCGGGCGCCAGGTCAGCGCGGGGACGCTGGACCTCGATTCGCGCCTCCAACTGACGGACGCGGACGTTGCGGAGGACCTGGGCACGCTCGGCGAGGTAGATATTGCCGGGGACGGCACCGTAGTCGTGAGCGAGGCGCTGCGGGCGATGGTGACGCTCTCGGACAACACTTCGGCGGTAGCGCTGCTTCACCGGCTCGGCGGCGGGAACATCGATGCAACGCTGCGCGACGCGGGAATCGAAAACACCTCGGTCAACACGGAAGAGTTACCGACGACGGCTTCGGACATGGCTCGGATCATGGAGCTCATCGTGCGGGGCGAGGGCGTTTCGGAAGAGGCAAAGACGATGATGCGCGACCTGCTCCTTCACCAGGGAACGCGCACGGGTATTCCGCAGGGCGTGCCGCGCGGAGTGGCGGTTGGGAACAAGACCGGGAACTGGGAAGGCGCAACACACGATGTGGCGTTCGTGGATGCGGAGGGCGGGACGTACATCATCGCGGTGCTCTCGGATGGGAGCTGGGACTGGGAGCCGCTCGTGACGGTAAGCAGCACGGTTTACGCAGCAATGACAAGGAATTAACGTCCCGGACGTATCACGTAGGGTTAAGCCCATAGCACGCTTGGCGGGCGTTGAGTACCGTACCAGCCGTGATCGCCCCGCCCGCTCCCGCAGCGTCCCGGAAACCCTCGAGGGAGCCAGCGCGTGCCTGATTGGGACGCACCGGAAGGCTCGGCGCTCCAGCGCTTCGCGATCAGCCTGCTGGTGTTCGGGGCGCTGGCGGTCCTCGGTTTCGCTGGGCTCTCCTGGCTCGGTGTGCACTTTCCCATGCGCGCGGAAGCGGCGACTCAGTTCGATACCTCGTGGGGCTTCGCCCAGCCTTCGGTAGAGGAGCTGACCACAGCCGCGATCCAGGTCTGCGGCGCCGAAGCACTTGCCCGCGCCGCCGAAGGTACACAGAACGAGGATGTCCGGAAAGCACAGGTGGACGTGCTCACGGGCGAGTACAACGCCGCGGCGGAAGCCTACAACCGCAAGGTCAAGGGGATCGTTTCGTCCGGCAACCGGCGCCCGTGGGAGGTGCCCGCCGTGGCCCTGCCGCTTGAGGTCGCGAAGGACCATGTCTGCCTGAAGGTCGCGACCGTGCCGAAGCTCGCGGCAGATATTCAGCAGGCCACGAGCGTCATCGCCAGCGTCAACGGCCGCTTCCTGACACTGGAACAGCTCGACGCCTACGCCGTACTGGCAGGCTGGCCTATGCAGGGCGGCTGGTGGCCCGACATGCGCCGGATCATCCTCTGCGAGACGCGCAGCCTGGATACGCAGGCGCACAACAGCACCGACCCAAACGGGGGCAGCTACGGGCTCGCCCAATTGAACGGCAGCCAGCACTTCGCGAAGGCTGGCGAGGACTTCACCCTGCGCTACGACCCGGTGGTCAACCTGCGCACGGCACTCTGGCTGCGCACCGTGCGAGGCCACTTTGGCGGGGCTGGTGGCTGGGCGACCTGTGCGGCGGGGCTGGGGATCGATTAGGCTTCGAAAAGCAGCCGGAGGCAACCGATGTTCGTGGCGATGAACCAGTTCCAGGTCGACTCAGCGAGGACGGCCGAGTTCGAAGAGGTGTGGCGGACGCGCGAGTCTCACCTCCACGAATACAAAGGATTCGTCCACTTCGCGCTCCTCAAGGGTGATGACGCGGGCGATTACGTTTCGCACACCATCTGGGCTTCACGCCAGGCGTTCATGGACTGGGCCAGTTCGGATGGCTTCAAGGCGGCTCACGCCGGGCGCATGCCCGAAGGGATCATCCAGGGACATCCGCGGGCGCGCTTCTACGAATCCGTCATCACGCAGGGCGGCGAGGTGCCGGCGCTTTCCGCGCGGTGACCGACCCGGAGACGGGCGCTTCGCCGTTCCGCCCGGAGCACTTCCGCCGGGCCGACGAGTCGGATGATGCGGTGTTCTACCTGCAGCCGCGGCTGGTCACGCACATCGACGACGGGGCGATCGCGGCCGTCGAGGCGTTTTACGGCCAGCTGATCGCCGACGGGGCGAAAGTGCTCGACCTGATGACGAGCTGGGTTTCGCACCTGCCGCCGGCGAAGCCGTTGGCGGGAGTTACCGGGCTCGGGATGAACGCGGTTGAGCTGGAGCAGAACCCGCAGCTCACCGAACGCGTGGTCCGCGACCTCAACCGCGAGCCAGCACTGCCGTGGGAGGACGCTACGTTCGATGCGGCGATCGTGACCGTGTCCGTCCAGTACCTGACGCGACCGGGAGAGGTGTTTGCCGAGGTGGGGCGGGTGCTCAAGCCGGGCGCACCGTTCGCGGTCGCGTATTCGAACCGCTGCTTCCCGACAAAGGCGGTGGCAGTGTGGCAGGCCCTGGGCACGCGGGACCATGCCGAACTGATTGGCGTCTACTTCAGGCTCTCCGAGGCCTTCGACAAGCCGCAGGCGTACGACATCAGCCAGGGCGGGGGCGACCCGATGTTCGTGGTGGTGGCGCGCAGATTGCCCGCTTAGAAGACCATCGGCGCGCGCCTCGCGAACTCGTAGAACATGGCCGGGCGGTGCGCGCCCTGCTTCTCGG
>JBGOVF010000171.1:0-5851 GCA_041477975.1 Tepidiformaceae bacterium | reverse complement strand
TGTGCGGGTAGCCTGACATCGCGTCATCGAGCCAACGCCCGATTGTGGCGCGTTCGGAAACGCGCCCCACGAACACCCGGCGCTCCCGGATAGTCATCGCCGCGCAGCATAAACGAGAGCAGGCACCGCGGGGGCCCAGGGCGCTCTTAGCGAATTACGGCGCGGGGCTCCGGAGCCGCGCCAGCGGGCATCACAGGGGGATCGACCCCTGATCCCCCTGTGATGCCCAACTCGTGCAACGCCCAACCGGCGCCGGGTCACCCGCGGTCCACAAGCCGCTGTTCGGACCGCTGCGGCCCTTGGCGTCCTGTCACCTGGACCCGCTAGTTGGGAGAGCAGCGGATTCTGGTGCAACATGCCGGCCCGGCGGCTCCGGCTTCGGCGCAGAGGTCTTTACGACGTAACCGAAAATGAACGCACCGGTCGCGCCCAGGAGGGCGATCGACACGTAGAAAACGCCAAGGGCGAGGTCGAAGTTCGAACTCGAAACGAGGTGATGGGAAAGCGTCTCGAGGTGGCTTTGCGACTCGACCTCCACGCCGAGCGTCAGAGGAATGAGATAGAGTGCCGAACCAATGGTCAGGAGCGCCGCAGTGAGTCGGTAATCGGCCGGGTTCTCGTCCGGGTCCCGCACCATCTTCAGCATCAATACCCAGAGCGCGAACACTGTGGCCAACGGCGCCGTGATCGGGATGGCGTTGTCGTGGAGGAGGTTGGGGTAGAAGAACACGAGCCCGAAGACGACGGTGAGGATGAGAACACCGTCTCGCAGGAGCACATAGGTCAACCAAAAGATATCCGCTCCGAGGCGCAGCGACAGCTTGCGCAGCGTTCGGATCGCGTATGGCCGCATCAAGTAGAAGGTGAGCGAGGCGACCCAGAGAAGGGGCAGGAGCGCTACCACCGTCCCTACGAGAAAATCGCGGAACCCGTTTTGAAAGGCAGCGGTTAGGGCGGTGCTTAGTTCATCGACAGTCATGGCCGTTCTCTCCTGGCAAAGGTGGTAGGCGTAGTTCGTAGTCTCGTCATTTCCGCGTCCATGTCCGCCACACTTGCCACGGCGCAACACGTTGCGCCAGGCGCCAGCGGAGGTCTTTCCCCCATGGATCGTGGGCTTCGCGGGGGGCCTGGACCTTCATGGCAGCACGCGTATAGGCAGAGAGGGGCATCCAACGCACCCTCAGGCCGTGCGGCTCGACCAGGATCGGGCCCTGGAGAGCAACCAGGGCCGGGCGTTCCGCCACGTGGTGGATGGTGATCGCCTCCGTCGGGCACTCGCGGACGCAGATGGTGCAGCCATTGCAGTGATTGACCTGGACCGGAAACTCCATCATCCAGTCATGGCCGGCTGGCTCCGCCCCCTGGCCACGTAGGAATGTCGCCTCCGGCCCGGCGACTTTCGTGCGCGTCATGTCGAGCGTCCGAATCGGGCAGACGTCCATGCAGATACCGCAGTTGATGCAGGTCGCCTCATCGACCGTGACCGCGAATTCTCTGTCAGGCATCAGGCCACGCCGGCTTCCTTGGCGTCGGCTATGTCATCACTGACAGTGGCGTGGAAGAAGAGCACGTAAACCACAGCCACCAGCCCGAGGGCCCCGGCGATCGCCATGCTGACGTAGGCCATACCGGCGGCGAACACCGGGTGGCGAGATGAGATGAAGATCGAGCTGAAGCTGTCCAGGTTGTCGAAGTCCGTCGCCTGGACGCCGACGAACGTGGGGACGAGATACAACAACGACCCCAGGGCGAGGAGACCGCTCACCGCGTAGAACGCGTTCGGGTTGTCGTCAGCATCCCAGATGAGCTTGATGACGAGGACAGCCAGGGCGCAATCCGCGGCCAGTCCCCCGGTGATCGGCCACGCCCCTTCAACGAACGGATCGACGAACAGGAACTGAATACTGAGGACGAAGGTGACGACGATCAGCAGATCTCGGGCACCGGCATACAGGAGCCACCAGAGGTCGGCGCCCAGCCGGAGGCTGAACTTGGTGACGACTTTGAGAACGTAGGGCCGGGCGAGGTGCACGGCGATCACGAGGAACCAGAGGACCGGCAAGAGCGCCACCACCGTCCCCTCGATGATCGCCTCGCCCGAACCAACGATCGAGTTGTAGACCGCCTCCTGGACTTGATCAGGGCTCACGCTTGACTTCCTCCGCAGAGCCGCGGTGTTTATCGCTCCGGCTCCGTTGGTAGGAAGCTACGTTTTGCGCTGACGAGTGGTGAGGAACAAACGGTCCCGATGCGCGGGCCCATTCGTTCCGACTTTAGGAGAGATAGGTGTCATCTATAGCCCGCTTAGTCTCAGTGCGAGTGGTGGCCCTTCTCCTGGCCGGAACGAACGCGGTCAGGCGCGTTCTGGCCGACGACTTCAAGGCTACCGCCGAACCCGACACTACCGCTTCATAGTGTCGCCCCGTGGGGCTGCGTTAGAGTCGCCGGCGTGGCGAGTGGGTGGCCGTCGAGCCCCGGGGACTACGTTGACTATTCTCTTCTCCGCCTTCAAGCGGGTGGTTTGGCGGGCTTCGTCGCTCAGCCACAGGTGTGCGCCTGCCGTATCATGGGTCCCGTTGCGGGCCGCTCTGCCGCAGTGGGCGGAACAATGACCGTTGGCGCCGCCCGAATTCAGGATCCAATTGAAACGAGGCACGATATGGCAATAGTTGTGAGGTTCGAAGTGGAGGGGGCGGACTCATCCAAGTACGACGAGGTCATCCGTCGCCTTACGGAAATCGGTCAAAGAGTACCCGACGGACAGATGTACCACATCTGCTATGGCGACACGCAGCGCCTTCAGGTGATAAATGTCTACGAGAGTCAGGCCAAGCTTGACGCCTTCGGCGCGAAGCTCATGCCGATCCTGCAAGAAATGGGTATCCAGGCCAAGGCAACAGTGGACGAGGTCTACAACATCATTGAAGGGCAATAGGGCAAGGTTGCCCAACTAGCGTCCGCAGCGTGTGACACACGAACTGATGATAGTGATCGATCGGGCAGCCGCCACGAGGCGCTCGAACACCTCGCGAGTCGCTCAGCAGCCCCGGTGGCATACTCGGTGCCGGCGGGACGGGGGTTACAATGAAACTGTTCGCAGCAGGCGCCGCGTTCCTGGCCATCGCCCTGTCACTCATGGCATGCGGTGGTGGAAGCAGTACGAGCAGCAGCCCCACCGCGACATCCAACGCGGGCACGAGCGGCGGGAGCAACAGCACGAAGTCACTCGATCTCAGCGGTGGGACGGGTGGAGTGCCGCTCACAATGAAGGCCGCGCCGAAGAACGCTATCAAATCGCCCGCATCCGGTGGCGGCCGCGTCCTCGTCACCGCAGATCCGGTGGTGATGAACATCACCACGGACAGCAGGACGCTCGCTCAAGCAAAGCAAGCGATCGTAAGCGGAGCCGAGGGTGAGACATTCGTGCGGTTCGTTGTCGACGAAAAAGACGCGCTGCTGTACGAGGCGACAGAGGGAGGGGGCGCCGACACGTTCCTCGTGTACGTGGCACCGGCCGCAACGCCAGGGTACGTCTGCCTGTCCCCAACGCTAGCCGTCTCCAAGAACGCCAATGGCAAAGTCTTTTCAGAGCCCGTAGCCCGACAGATGTTGGACGCCTGCAGGTCGTTGGCAAAGCAATAGCCTGCGGCGAGGGGCGGCGCAGAATGAACTACGGCGCGGGGCTCCGGAGCGGTGACCGCAAGCCGATAAGGATCGCGATGATGTTGTCCTGTTCGATGTATGAGCCGCCGCCCGGCTTGAGCAGGATAGTGTTGCTCGTGCCATCGGTGATGCCCTTCACAACACCGCCCGTCTCGGCGCCATCTGGCGCGACTATCCACCCGGCTGCGACGGCCGTGCCGCTCCGCTCGCCCGTCGCCCAGAGAAGCGCGGCCTTCCCGGTCGCCTTAGCTGCCGCGAAGGGATAGCTGACGCCGCCGGACTGAATGGACCCGGTGACTGATCCACCGGACACCTTCACGGCGAGCGTCCCGAGGCCGGCGACATCCCCCTGCCAGGCGCCGTCCTTCAGCGTCGCATCGACGCGGCGGCCGTTGTGGCCATCACAGACGTAGACCAGCGCCCGATCGTTTTCGACGACCACCGCCGTGGAAAGCTGCGTGCCCGCTACCTTGCCCACGAACGTCGTCGCTCCGCGGCGGAATCGTCGTCATCCCCACAGGCTGCTGCCATCACGGACACCGCCGCGATGGCAGCAACCATCGTGTAGAGCAAAGTTCGCGTTCTCATGTCACAAGTCCTCTGCATGCGAAAGGTTGGCAGCCGGTTGGAGCCCGCCAACGCTAGGGTCCCGCTCCATCTCACGCAAGGAAGCCCCCGTGTCCGCCGTCGCTTTCGGCCCCCTAGCTGTGGTCATGGGATCCATCCAGGTTGCCGGTCGACGCGTTCTCGACGCGGACGGGGCGCCGCCGATTCGCAACGCGTCCAAACCCTGAGCGAACGCTATCCTTCGTACGCCGCCTTCAACTTCGCAATGTCGATCTTCCGCATCTTCAGCATCGCCTGCATCACTCGCCCCGCCTTTTCGCGGTCCGGGTCGCCCAGGAGTTCGCCGAGCGCGTTGGGCACGATCTGCCACGACAGGCCGTACTTATCCTTCAGCCACCCGCATTGCGATTCTTCCCCGCCGCCCGCCGTCAGCTTCGCCCAATAGTCGTCGACTTCGTCCTGCGTCTCGCAGTGGACGAACAACGAAATGGCCTCGGTGAACTTGAACTGGGGACCGCCGTTGAGCGCCATGAATTCCTGGCCGTTCAATTCGAATGTGCCGGTGAAGAACCCTCCGTCCGGCCCCGGCATCGAATCCTTCATGCGCGAGTTCGGAAAAATGGACGTGTAGAACTTGATGGCTTCCTCGCCATCGTTGTCGAACCACAGGAACGGCGTGATCTTCGGCATGACACATCCCTTTCTTTCCAGGCGCTTCGAGAACGCCGCCGCGAGGTTACGGTGACTCTCAAACCTCTTCCGGCTGATTCCGGACCGCGTTGAACACCGTGCCCGGCACCGTCAGTCCCGGGTCGGTTTCGTAGAGCCGCCGCAGTTCGGCGAACGAGGCATCGGCGTCGTGCGTCATCGCGGCGAGCCGATCGAAGTAGGCCAGTTGGTCCGGGCTCAGCTCCGTTCCGGGCTGTCCCATCGCGCCCCAGACGTCCCACGGCAGCATCTCCATGTTGTTGAGCGCCGCCACGTCGCGCACGACGTTGCCAGCGATGAACCACAGACCACCCATGTCCATAACTCCGAATTTCGATGGATCCGCGCGGCCCGCGCGGCACTTCGCCCACGCGTCGCCCGCAACCAGGAAGCGGTCGCGAGGCACATCCAGGAGGTCGAAGTCCGTTTTGAACAGGTTCCGCTGCACTTCGTCGATCTGCGCATCCACCATCACCCAGCGGCTGTCCGCTGCACTCCAGTATTCGCCAACCCAGTGGTCGATGAACTTGCCGGCGTCGAAATACGCCCCGAACCCGCACCGCGCCCGCGCCGGGATACCCCGTTGCCGCAGGATCGCCACCAGGAGCACAGTGAAGTGGCGGCAGTCGCCGATCGTCCGCTCGCCGGGCTCGCGCGCCACGGAAAGCGGCTCGTCGTGCCGGGCGAAGATGCACTGGAGGCGCGCCTCGTTGGCGCGGATGTGCACCTCGCTCCGCCGTTCGTCCGGGATCTGCACTCCGTATGCGGGCGCGATGTGCTCGTGCAGAATCAGGCCCTGCAACGCGTTCACCAGACCCGGAAGGTCCTGCGGCAGGTCCTTCAACCGCCCGGCGTAGACGCCGGCCGAGGTCATCCGGCCCGCCTGCGAATAGAAATCCAGGATCGTCTGTTC
>JBGOVF010000332.1:0-3697 GCA_041477975.1 Tepidiformaceae bacterium | reverse complement strand
CGGGAGCACTGCCGCCGGTTCATTCACTGCTGGAGGCGGAACCGGCGGAGGCGGAGCGGTAGCGACTCGGGTCGCCGGAGCGGCGACGGGCGGAGGTGCGGCTGCCAACGGCACGCCGGGGGCCGGGCGTGGGGCCCAGGCCGGCCGCACGCCTCCGGCCGGCGTTACGCCGGGAGCCTTCGCCGGGAACGGCCCGGCTGGCGCCGGGAGCGACATCGCCGCCTTCGCCGCGCTCGTCAACGCCCCTCTCCCGGCGGCCGGCATGAGCGCGAGCGTCACGATCCTGCTCAAAGTCGCCAATAACGCCCTGCTTGTGCCCACGGCAGCGGTCAAGCGCTCGGGGCAGACGTCGTCCGTGACGGTCCTTAACGATGACGGGACCACAACCCAGCGCACAGTCGTGACCGGGGGGACGGATACGACAAACACTGCAATCACCTCCGGTCTCACCGAAGGCGAGAAGGTGCAGTACGGCGGTTCTACGACTGCAGCCTCCGCCACGACTGCGAACGGCACCGCAACGACCGGCGGCCAGACGTTCGGCGGCCCACCCGCCGGCTTCGGCGGGCCCACGCCGGCGGGTGGGGTCCGATGATCCGGCTGGAGTCCGTCTCGAAGATTTATGGGTCGGGGCCAAACGCGATCCGCGCGCTGGATGAGGTCGACCTGAAGATCGGCCGCGGCGAGTACATTGCCATCATGGGCGCCTCCGGCTCGGGCAAGAGCACCATGATGAACCTCCTCGGCTGCCTGGATGCGCCCACCAGCGGCCGCTATCTCTTCGAAGGGCACGACGTGGGCAAAATGTCGGATGACTCCCGCGCCCGGCTTCGAAGCCTTGAGTTCGGCTTCGTCTTCCAGCAGTTCAACCTCCTGCCCCGCATGTCGGCGATCGAGCAGGTCGAGCTCCCGCTCGTCTACCAGCACGTCCGCAATCGCCGTCGCATGGCCCGCGAGTCCCTTGCCCGTGTCGGGCTTGCCGCGCGCATGAAACACAAGCCGACGGAGCTCTCCGGCGGCCAGCAACAGCGCGTGGCGATTGCCCGCGCACTTGTCGCCAACCCGCATGTGGTGCTCGCCGACGAGCCCACCGGCGCGCTCGACACGCAAACCGGCATCGAGGTGATGCAGATCTTCACCGGTCTCGTCCGCGAGCATGGCATCACCGTCATCCTCGTAACCCACGAGGCCGACGTCGCCGCCCACGCCGACCGTGTGGTGCGGATGCGCGACGGCAAGATCGTGGAGGATACCCGCGTCCTGGTGGCCGCCGGATGAGCCCGATCGATGCCCTCCGAGTCGCTGCCCGCGCTATTGCCGCCAACGGCCTGCGCAGCGTGCTCACCACGCTCGGAATGGTCATCGGCGTTGGGTCCGTGATCGTCCTGATCGCCGTGGGCCAGGGCGCGCAAAAGGGCGTCCAGGATCAGATACGCGGGCTTGGGCAGAACCTGATCTTCATCCAACCTGCCGCCGCTTCCGCCGCCGCGACGGGTGGCGGCGCGCGGGGCGCCGCTGGCTCGGCGACCACGCTCACGGCGGCCGACGCCGACGCCATCGCCGCTGCCAACCTTCCCGGCGTGGCCGGCGTGGCTCCGCAGATCAGTGTACCGGTCCAGGTTATTTCCGCCTCCGCCAACCAGGGCGTTACCCTCATCGGCACGACTCCCGAGTATCCGGCGGTCCGCTCCTCCCCCGTTGGCTCGGGCGCTTTCCTCAATGACACGGATATCCAGAACAAGACGTTGAATATGGTCCTCGGCTCACACATCGCCACGACGCTTTTCCCGGATGGCGACCCGATCGGACAGAACGTCCGGATCACACTTGGTGGAGATCGCATCAACCTGAACTTCAAGGTAGTGGGGGTAATGGCCGCCAAGGGCGGTTCGGGTGGCGGCGCCCAGGACGACTACGTCTTTGTGCCCGATACGACGCTGCAGGCCCGGCTCGGTCAATTCGTTCGGAACGCGACAGGGCAAGTTAGCGTTAACCAGATCAACGTCCAGGCAAAGGACGGGGCCAACCAGACCGCCGTCATCGCCGCGCTCACTGACTTCCTTTTCCAGCGCCACACGAGCGCGACCCCCGACTTCACCGTCCAGAGCCAGGACGATCTCGTCGGCGCGGCCGGCGAGGTCAGCCGCACGCTTTCCATCCTCCTGGGCAGCATTGCCGGCATCTCGCTGGTTGTGGGCGGCATCGGCGTGATGAACATCATGCTGGTTAGCGTGACCGAGCGGACGCGCGAGATCGGCATCCGCCGGGCGGTCGGCGCCCGTGGGCGAGACATCGTGCTGCAGTTCGTGACCGAGGCGCTCGCGCTCTGCGTGGGGGGCGGGCTGCTGGGGATCGCCATCGGCGTCGGCGTTGCGGTCGGTATCAACGGCCGCGACATCGCCGACACGACGATGACGACGGTGGTGCAGCCCTGGAGCGTGGCCGTGGCCTTTGCCGTGGCCGCGGGGATCGGGGCCGTAAGTGGCAGTTACCCTGCCTTCCGCGCCAGTCGCCTCGACCCCATCGCGGCGCTCCGCAACGAGTAGGGCGCGCCGGCGCCGCACGCCTCCCCGCGCTGGGCTAGAATCGCCTGACCAAAGCGAGGCGCCCAATGGAATACAGCGACATCCTCTACGACGTCGATGGCACGACCGCCGTCATCACCTTCAACCGGCCCGACAAGCTCAACGCCTGGACCGGGACCATGGAGCGCGAGTACCGCGACGCCCTCGACCGCGCCGACCATGACCGCGGCGTGCGGGTGGTCATCCTCACCGGCGCGGGCCGCGGGTTCTGCGCGGGGGCCGACATGTCGACCCTGAATACCATCGCAGACGCAGGCCCGAGCGGGACCGAAGGCGGCGGAGCCGAGGCCGGGGCGCTGGACGCGAACTACCAGCAGCACTTCAGCTTCCCGTTGGCATCGAAGAAACCGCTCATCGGCGCCATCAACGGCGCGGCGGTTGGCCTGGGCATGGTGATGACGCTCTACTGCGACATCCGTTTCGCCTCGGACCAGGCGCGCTTTGGGACAGCGTTTTCGTCCCTCGGCCTCGTCTCCGAACACGGTGTGAGCTGGCTGTTGCCGCGGATGATCGGCACCTCGAACGCCTTCGACATGCTGTATTCGGCGCGCATCATTGGCGCTGAGGAGGCGCTCCGCATGGGCCTCGTCAGCCGCGTGATTCCCCACGCCGACCTGATGGAGAAGACGAAGGAGTACGCGACGTACATTGCCGAACACGGTTCGCCCGCGGCCATGGCCTCGATCAAGCGCCTCGTGTACGACGCCGGTTTCACGGACCTGGCATCCGCCACGCAGGCGGCAAACAACGCCATGGGCGATAGCTTCGACAACCCGGACTTCAAGGAAGGGCTCGCTGCATTCGCCGAGCGGCGCACGCCGCGCTTCGCGCCGATTGGGGACTGAGAGACACCATGATTGGCACGCCCGAACAGGACGCCTTCATCGACCGGAACCGCTGGGCCGTTGTCACGTCGCTGCGCAAGGACGGCAGCCCAACGAATTCGGTGATCTTCTACGCGCGCGAAGGCGACGAGCACATCTTCAGCACGACCCTGAGCCGGCTGAAGGCGAAGACGCTCGCCCGCGACCCGCGCATTGCCTTCACCGTCCTCGACGAAGGCCAGCCCTTCGGGTTCGTAACGGTGGAAGGTACCGCCACGATCCAACGGG
>JBGOVF010000226.1:0-4830 GCA_041477975.1 Tepidiformaceae bacterium | reverse complement strand
CGCCACCAGCAGTTTCGCGTGGATCGGCGCCGGGATGCCCGCCACGCTCCGCGGCAGCCATCGCGCCGGCGAAGTGACGAGCCTCCAAACGCGTCTCACCAGCCCGTCCATCTACGTAGTTCCCGTCGCCCTGCCGTCGTCCGATCGCGGTGCTGCGGCACTCGGCCCAAACGACGATTCAATCTCGCAGTTCAGTTTGTACGCGCTCGGTTCGAATGCCGGCCCCGGCGCGTATGCCAGCTCGCGCTTCAACTGCTCGAGGAACCTCCAGTCAGCGCTCTCAAGGACCTTGTCCGGCGTGCTCTTGAGCTCGCCGGCGTCCCTCAGGCGAAGAGCGTAAAAGCGCAGGCTATCCTCGGGACTACGGTTGGCCCACACGTTGTACGGAAGGTGGCTCAGCATTTTGAGTAACGTTCCGTAATCGATTGTCGAGTCGAGGGTCATGAGGAGCCTGGTGGCCGCTTCGGGGTCCTGCGCGACGAGGTCGGTGCCCTTGAGAAGTGCCCGCAGCACACGCTTGGTCGCAATCGGGTTCTTCTTCACGAAGCGGCGGTTCGCGAAGAAGACGCAGCAATAGTGGCTGGAGAAAGGCGGATCGACCTCACTATTCAGAATGACGCGGACACCCTCGAGGTTGCGAAGATTCTCACCCGTAGGTTGGAGCGCGAGGACGGCGTCGACCTGCCGCGACTGAAGGAGCGAAGGAAGATCTTCGCGGTTGTACGAGCCAACGATGCGGTCGGCGGGCACGCCGATGTAGTTCATGACGGTGACCATGAACGCGTAGTCGGGCTGTTTCGCGTCGCCGCCGAAGGGTACTGCCACCCTCTTGCCTCGCAAGTCGGCGAACGTCCGGATGCCATCGTGGGCAAACAGCTCGTAGCAGCCGATGTGGACGCCAGCAAGGATGGTCAGGTTGGGCACTCGTTCCAGGCCCAGGATCGTTGCCGCCGCGAAGTCCTGCGTGAAGTCGAATGTCCCGTCAGCCACTCTCTCGGCCCATGGGTCCAAACCGTGACCGTTGACGTACTCCGGCTCGATCCCCTCTTCCCGCAGGAATTCCTCAGCGGCGGACAGAGGGATGACACATGGGATTTGGCCGGAGGCGAACGCACCCTCCTCCCAGGCGGGCAGCCTGATGCGGCGTACCTCTGGCGGCGGCAGCGGCTCATTCGGCAGCGGCTTCGGACCGTCATCGCCACAGCCAAACAGCAGCGCCGCCCCCGCGCCCGTCAGCCCCACGCCGCCGGCGCGCAGCAGCCCCCGCCGGCTCAGGCGCCCGTATCGCCCAAACGCTTCGGCCCCGCTCACGACCGCACCCCCGGCACCGGCACCGCAGCCGCGATAGGCCCGTACGGCGAATCAATCTCGCAGTTGAGGGCGAACCCACCACGGCCGGCCGCCCGCGGCGCGAACGCGAGCTCCTGCTTCAGCGCGTTGATGAACCGCCAGTCGGCGTTCCGCTTGACCATCTCGTCCGGCTTGATCTTCACGATGCCCGCATCCCTGAGCCGCAGTGCGTAGAAGCGGAGGCTGTCCTCCGGGTCGTAACGCCGCCATACGTCATATGCGATGTGCTTTAGCGATTTGAGCGTCCAGTCGTAGTCTTCGGTGTGGCCCTGCGCAACAAGGTACTGGGCGGCACGTTCCGGATCGCTGGCGCAAAGGTCCGTCGCTTTGAGGGTGGCCCGCACCACTCGCTTCGTTGCCACAGGGTTGCGCTTCACGAACCCCAGGTTCGCCTCGAGCATGCAGCAGTAGTACTGCGACCACGGGGCGTCCTTCGTGCTATCCAGGATGATGTTGTTGATGCCGGCATCTCGAAGGGGCTTATCGAACGGCGGAAAAACCATGACGGCGTCAATTTCGCCGTCCCGCAGAAGCTGCGGAAGCTTCGCGGCGTCGTGGGAGACGAGGGTACGTTCCACTCGAATGCCAACGAACTCCAGCAGTGTCGCCATGAAGGCGTAGTCGCCCCACACCAGGTTTTCTCCGTACCCGACCGCTATTTTGTCGGTCCGTAGCTCGTGGACCGACCGGATCTCATCGCGCGCTAGCAACTGGAAGCAGGCAGCGTGGAGACCGGCCAGAATTGCGACTCTGGCGCCCGCCTCGGCGTTGCTGACGAGCGACGCGGCGAAGTCCACGTTGAAGTCGATCGTGCCATCGAGAAGGGTGTTTAGCAGCCCGGCGCCCGGCACGTACTCCACCTCGGTGAAGCCTTCCTCGGGCAAGAACAGCCCGGCCACGTACATCGGCGCGAGGCAGATGGTGCCGTCGTTGACCGGGAAGCGCACTCGCGTCACCTCCGGCGGTGGCTCGGGCCCGGCCGGGAGCGGCTTCGGCCCATCATCCCCGCACCCGAACAGCAGCGCCGCCCCCGCCCCCGTCAGTCCCATCCCCCCGGCGCGCAGCAGGCCTCTCCGGCTAAGCGCGCCGTAGCGCTCGAACGGCCGTGGCGCGGTCATGAGCGCACCGCCGGCTGGGCGTTGGCGGCTGCAAGCGGCGGCTCCAACGGGCCGACCTCGCAGTTCAACGCAAAGCCCGAACGGCTCCCCGGCGCGAACGCGAGAGCAGGCATCTCCCGCTTCAGCTCATTGAGGAAGCGCCAGTCCGTCCCGCGGTTGATGATCTGGTCCGGCGTCAGCTTGAGGGTGCCGTTGTCTTTCCCCCGTAGCGCCATGAACCGGACGGTGTCCTCTGGATGCCAGTCGCGCCAAAGTCTGTAGTTGAGGTGCTTGAACGTTGCACCGGTCTCGGCGAAATCCGCTGTGTAGCCCTGGTCCACCAGGTAACGGGCTGCGCCTTGTGGGTCCTGGGAGATGAAGTCGGCGCCTTTGAAGATGGCTCTCAGCGCGCGCTTGGTCGCCACCGGGTTGTTCTTAACGAATGCACTGTTCGCGTAGATCACGCAGCAGTAGTACTGAGACCAGGGGCGGTCTTCCACGGAGTTCAGGATTACGTGCCCGGCGTTTGCTGCCCGCAATCGTTCGCCCCATGGCGGGACTGCCACGACTGCATCCACTTCGCCCTTCGAAAATGCGGAGGTCAGGTCGTCGCCGGGGTACCCCAGGAGAGAGTCCTGACCCGCGGAAAAACCAACATAGCGCAGGACGCTGGCGATGAAGTCGGACCCGAAGTTCTTTGGGTATCCAATTTTCTGCCCTTTCAAATCCGCGATCGCGTCGATCCCGCGGCGCGCGAACACTTCGAAACAGCCCGCGTGGACCCCGGTGAGGATCGTCAGGGGAAGACCGTTGTCGATTTGCTGCAGCACGCCAAACCCATAGAACACGCCAAAATCCGTCCGCCCTTCCGCGACATCCGTGAAGTAGTCTGCCTGCGCGGTCCACGGGACAATGTCGGTGAAGCCTTCCGCAGGCAGGAACTTGCGCGCCAGGAGCATCGGGCTCACGCAGATACTTCCGGTCGCCGGTATCCGGATGCGCGTGGTCTCTAGCTCTCCATCCGTCGCCACTGTATCGTCGCCGCCGCAGCCGAACAGCAGCGCCGCCCCCGCGCCCGTGAGGCCGAGCCCGCCGGCGCGCAGCAGCCCCCGCCGGCTAAGGCTCGCGTGCAGCGCTTGCCCGTCTGCCAGTGGTCTCGGGAGCAGCGTTCGCTTTGTCATCCGTCGCTTCCTTTACCCCGTTTGGGGTTTGTGTCGTCGTGCCAAAGACTATGCCTGGCCCGGACGGCTGACTTCCGTTGAACTGCGTAATTCGCGGTGGACGCGAATTGGCGGGAATTATGCAGGTGGCAGGCCCGTTCCGGAGCCTTTTCGCTGCGCTTCGCGCCCGTCGTACATTCGACGGCTCACTTTCGCGGCCAGCGGGACCGCGGCGGGAAGTACCCACGCCGCGGATCGAGAGCACCAGGCGGCCGCGCGGCTCGCCGTTGCCTTTCGACTTTCCCCTTTTCACTTTCCACTTCGCCCTACCGCACCGTGATCGCCGCGTTCGAAATCACCGGCGTCCCGCGCTCCTTCGTCTTCGCGTCGATAAACACCGTCGCTCCTTCGCGCCAGAGCGAGGTCACGATCGTCTCCCCCGGGAACACCACGCCCGCGAACCGCGCCTGGTAGCGCGCCACCTTCGCCGTGTCGCCGCCGAGGGCGTGATCCACCGCCGCCTTGCAAACGATCCCGTACGAGCACAGCCCGTGCAGGATTGGCACATCGAACCCGCCCATCTTCGCGAACGCGGGGTCCGCATGGAGCGGGTTCTTGTCGCCGCTCAACCGGTAAAGGAGCGCCTGCTGCGGCAGCGTCTTCGATTCCACCACCTCGTCCGCGGCGCGCTCGGGAGGCGTGTTGCCGGCCGCAGGGCCGCTATCGCCCCCGAACCCGCCTTCGCCCCTCAAGAACAACGAAAACCGGTTCGTGAACAGCGCCGCCGCCTGCCCGCTGACCTTCGTCGTCAGCTCCAGCACGACCAGTGCCGCTCGTCCCTTGTCGTAAATGCCCGCCACTTTGCCCGCACTTTCCACCGCCGCCTCGGTCGGGATCGGCCCGTGGATCTCCAGGTCCTGTTCGCCATGGAGGAGCATCGCGGGGTTGAACTGCAGGCCCGGCACCGCGCCCAGTCCGCCCATGGCCCCAAACGCCGGGATGACGCCGAAGCTCGGCAGCACCTTCAGGTCGCGTTCGTAGCAGTAGGTCAGCTCGTTTGGGTCGGTCTGGGGCACGCCCGCGCCGATGCCCAGGTGGTAGAGGATGACCTTGTCCTTATTCCAGCTCGCCGTTCCGCCGGCAATCGGCGCACCAAGCGCTTTCGATGGGTCGATGGGCATCTGCTGCCTCCTCCGTGAAGTGCGGGAAGGCTAACAGATGCG
>JBGOVF010000280.1:0-4072 GCA_041477975.1 Tepidiformaceae bacterium | reverse complement strand
GTCGCCGCCTCCGGCGGCAACCACGGTGTTGCTGTTGCCTTCGCCGCGAAGACACTCGGCATCCCGGCGCAGATCTTCGTTCCTACAGTCTCCTCGCCTTCGAAGATCGAACGCATCCGTGAGTCCGGCGCCGAACTCCACATCGTCGGCGACCTCTACGCTGAAGCGCTCGCCGCCAGCCGCCTCGCAGCCGCCCGCACAGGCGCGATGGAAGTCCATGCCTACGACCAGGCCGAGACCGTTGCCGGCGCAGGTACGATCGCGCTCGAACTTGAGAAGCAAGCCGGAGCGCTGGACACCATCCTGGTGCCGGTGGGCGGTGGTGGCCTCATCGCCGGAACCGCAACCTGGTTCGAGGATCGCGTCAAAGTCGTCGGCGTCGAACCCGAACTCGCGCCCACGCTCCATCGCGCGCTGAAGGCCGGCCATCCCGTGGATGCTCCCGCGGGCGGGATCGCGGCCGAGTCGCTGGGCCCCGCGCGGACGGGCGCGGTCGGCTTCCCCGTGGTCCAAGAGTTCGTCGACCAGGTTGTCCTCGTCAGCGACGCTGAGATCCGCGATGCACAGCGTGCCCTCTGGAAAGTGCTCCGCGTGGTCGCCGAACCCGGCGGCGCCGCCGCCTTCTCTGCGTTGCTCTCTGGCCGCTATTCTCCCGCGCCCGGCGAACGCGTCGCCGTCATCGTTAGCGGCGGCAACACCACCGCAGTCGATTTCGAGCGTTAGCCGCCGATGCGCTGGTGGCGCTTCGTCTCGCCCTCGTCACCGCCGGTCGCTTCATGCGTGGCGGTCTTGCCCTTCGTCGAACGGGTCTTGCGCTCCACGATCGCCTGCTCGTCGCGCTCCCGCCGCCAATCATCCAGTGAGGTATCGCGCCACTCGGCGGGCTTGCTCTCCGGGTCGTTGTCCTTCTTCGACATCCGCCAGGCGGCAATCGCGCCGAACGCCATCGCAATCGGCATACCGATACTCAATAAGGCAGCAAGTCCACCCATAGGCCACCAAGTGTGCGGGATGAGGGTTCGGGACGCTAGGGACGCAGAACGCCGGCCATCCGGAATCTTGTCCTAACGGGATCCGCCGCCAGCTCCCCCTCGCCCGGATCGGCAGAGGGGGTTGGGGGGTGAGGGGGCTACAGCTAGGTGGCCGCTTCCACCTTGCGCGCGTTCAGTCGCTTCCGCGCCTCGTAGGTCACCATGTCCGTAATCCCCATGAGTCCCTGGCCTTTACCCATCGAGACATCCTTCCCGTAAACCGTGAAGACCACGTCGCAGGGCACGGCCGCCACCTGCTCCAGCGGCACGCCCGAGAGCGTCTCGCCCATGATCACGGCCCACGATTTCGCCGATAGCCCCTGCGGGTTCTCCACGGCGAAGTGGAACTTCAGCGTGCCGTCCGCCAGGTCCTCGGCCCAGACGTAGGCGTCGGACTCGCATTTCTGCACGTGGTTGATTTCCGGAAACGGCCGTTCGGCGATTTCGGGCAGGACCTCCTGGAAACGGTCTGCGGCTTCGATAAGCAGGTCAGTGCGTTCAGCGCGATCCAGGAAGGCGAAGTCCTCGAGGACCTCCTTCAGTTTTGGCGGGAGTTCGGTCATGGATCCAGTGTAGCAAGCGCGTCGAGGAGGAGGTGTCCTTCCATGCTCTTCACCCGGGCGTGGCACCATTGGCCGATGGTCTATCCCGAACCTCTCCCCGGAACCAGCGACTGGCTCGATCCGTTCCTGGCTGACCTCCGCAGCAACGGCCCGCGCATCGTGGAAATCGGCTGCGGCCCCGGGCTTGACGCCGCCGCGCTCCTCGGCGCCGGGTTCGATGTCACCGGGTTCGACCGGTCGCCGCAGGAGATCGTGCGCGCTCGGCAGCAGGCCCCAGGAGCAACACTCCTCCTCGCCGACCTCTCCGCGCTGCCCTTTCGGGATTCGCGGTTCGATGCCGCGGTTTCCTCACTCGCACTGCACTACCTCCACTGGGAGGCGACGCGCGCTGCCTTCGGCGAGGTGCGCCGCCTGCTTCGACCGGGCTCGCCCTTCCTGTTCCGCGTCAACGCCACCGACGACGTCAACTACGGGGCCCTCGACGGCACGGCGGTCGAACACCACTTCCGCGAGACGCCAGGCACCTACGGCCCAAACCTCAAGCGGTTCTTCGATGAGGCCGATGTGCGCGCCGCAGTCGACGGCATGTTCGCCATCGAACACCTCGCCCACCGCACCATCCACCGCTACGAATCGCCCAAACAGTGCTGGGAGTGCTTCGCCCGAGCACTCTGATCTTAGTTTCGGGGACGCGCGCTCGAACCGGCCCCGACTGCTATGCTCGATCCGGAGGTACGCGATGCCTGAACAGCAATACTACTTACCGGTCGGTCTGACGAAGGGCCCCGCACAAGCGTTCTCGCCAACCAACCCGCTGCGCTGGGTCGGTGTCCTGAGCACGTTGATCGTCGTCAGCGTTGGGGGCTACCTGGGCTGGAACTGGATGCACGACCACATCTTCTCGATCGGGATCGAGGATGCGGGCCAGGTCACCGTCAACCAGGCCAGCTTGCTCGAACAGGTGCGCACCTTCGAATTGGTCACCGTGAAAGATACCTACGACAGCCGTTCGCACACCGCTTTCGATAAACGGCTCAACACAGGCTTCACGAAAATCGGACTGCCGGGTTGGGTGGCCGGCCAGGAGCTGGACGTGACGGCGAAGGTTACGGTCGCCGCGGGCGTTGATATGGCGCAGATCCAGCCGGGGGACATCGAGGTCATCCAAAACGGGCAGGATGCGGTCGTCGTGGTGCGAATCCCCGAGGCCCGCGTCATGAGCACGGAGATTGATGCCGGCTCGTTCGACATCTCGACCAGTTCGGGCATCCTCACCCGTCTCGGAAACACCGTTGGGCTGCATGATAAAGACGTCCGCGACTCGGCGGTTGGCGCCGTGAGCAGTCTCGCCCGCGATCAGGCAACGGCGGACGGCATCCTCGTCCTGGCGCAGCAGGAAGCGCGGACTCGCCTCCAGGCGTTCCTCCAGGGCCTGCCGCAGACCGGCCCCGGGCATATTACCTACCTGGTGGAGCAGCAGGACGCCGCCCCACACTAGCGGCCTCCGTCCTACCGGTTGAACGACGGCTTGCCGTTTCTCCCGGAACGCCGTCACCGCCTCCGTGGCATCTGCGCCGCCGAAGGGCTGCTCCTCCTCGAAAGTCTCCCGCCGGCCACCGGCTCGATGTTCCTGGCGAAGGTGCGCGACCCAAGCGGGCGCGAGTTGCTCCTGAAGCGCTCGAACGGCATCCGCGGCTACCGCGAAGGGCGGGTCGCCGCGGCCTGGGCCGGCCTGCCGAACGCCCCGGGCTTCGTGCGCGAACTGGACGAGCGCACCTTCCTGCGCGAGTGGATCGACGGCGAGCCGCTCCACTCCGGTGTGGCTGATATCGCCGGCCTCCTCTACAAGACTGGCCACGCCCTCCGCCAACTGCACGAAACCACCCCGCCGCCCGAGCTCGGCGACCTTCGTGATCGCTTCAGCCCGGAAGGCTTCCTGGGCGAATGGAGCGCCCAGCTGCCCCCACCGATAGTCCAGCGCGCCGCTCATCTTGCCACGATGCTCCGCGGTCACGAGCCGCCGGCGCCGGCCCTTGTTCACGGCGACCTCGTGCCTGGCAACATCCTCGTCACGGACGAGGGCCGGCCGGTAATCATCGACCCCATCGGCTTCGTAGGCATGCCGGCGCGCGACATTGCCCAGCTCGCAGTCGCGCTCGACGGTCGTGACCGACGCCAGAACCTCGCTGACATCGTCGCCGGCTACGGAGCGCGCCCGCCTCTCGTGGGCGAATGCTTCGAATGGCTCACCTACATGTTCCTCGAGAAGAACCTTTCGCTGGAGCGAGCGACGCCGGGTTCTCGGACGCACTTCGTCGCCGAACTGACAACGCTCGCGGAGTCCTTCCCTTCCGGATGAACCGGTCCTGGTGCGAGGATTCCGCAGATGGGCCAGCCCGATCCGCTCCCCGCAGCCAGCGACTGGCTCGACCCGTCCCTTGCGGCCCTGCGCAGCCACGGCCGAAGCATAATCGAGAT
>JBGOVF010000387.1:0-3369 GCA_041477975.1 Tepidiformaceae bacterium | reverse complement strand
GAAGGTCGGCAAGGACGGCGTCATCACCGTCGAAGAGTCGCGCGGCATCAAGTTCGAGACCGAGTTCGTCGATGGCTTGCAGCTGGACCGCGGCTACGTGTCGCCTTACTTCGTCACGAACACCGACCGCATGGAAGCGATCATCGAAAACCCCTACATCCTGATCACGGACAAGAAGATCTCCTCCATCCAGGAGATCATTCCAGCCCTCGAGAAGATCCTCCAGGTGTCGAAGGACATCGTCATCATCTGTGACGATGTCGATGGCGAAGCCCTGGCCACCCTCGTGGTGAACAAGCTCCGCGGCACGATCAACATCCTCGCCGTCAAGGCGCCGGGCTTCGGCGACCGCCGCACCGCCATGCTCGAAGACATCGCGATGCTCACCGGCGGCACCCTCATCACCGAGGACATCGGCCTCAAGCTCGATAGCGTCACCGTCGCCGACCTGGGCCGCGCCCGCCGCGTGGTTTCCAGCAAGGACGACACCACGATCATCGAGGGTCACGGCACTGACGAGGCGATCCAGGCCCGGATCAAGCAGATCAAGGCCCAGATCGAAGACGCCACCAGCGACTTCGACCGCGAGAAGATGCAAGAGCGCCTGGCCAAGTTGGCCGGTGGCGTCGCGGTCATCAAGGTCGGCGCCGCGACCGAGGTCGAGCTCAAGGAAAAGAAGGCCCGCGTCGAGGACGCCCTCAGCGCCACCCGCGCGGCTGTCGATGAAGGCATCGTGGTGGGCGGAGGCGTGGCCCTCATCCGTGCCCAAAAGGCCCTCGATGCCCTCGCCGCCAAGAACAAGGACGCCGACGAGAAGGTTGGCATCAACCTCCTCCGCGAAGCCCTGGAAGACCCCACCTGGACCATCGCCGACAACGCCGGCCTCGAAGGCTCGGTCATCGTCGACAAGGTCCAGAAGCTCGCGAACCCGAACCACGGCTGGAACGCCGAGAACAACACCTGGGGCGACATGTTCGTCCTTGGCATCGTCGACCCGGTGAAGGTCACCCGCTCGGCGCTCGAAAACGCGGTCAGCATCGCCTCTCTCGTGCTGACCACCGAGACGCTGGTCGCCGAGATCCCACAGCCGCCGATGGCCGCCCCGCCCCCTCCCGAGGACTACTAAACGGGCTGGTAGCTGATAGCTTCTAGCTGTTGGTTTGTTCCCCCTGCGCTCCCGGCTCAATCGAGCCGGGAGCGCTTTTCGTTGCCTCCCCGCGGTCGAACGCGTGGTAATCTTGGTTCGTGGTGATTAAGACGGGCCTCATGTCGCTGGAGGAGTTCCTCGCGCTTCCCGAAGAGAAGCCCTCGCTGGAGCTGATCGACGGGGAGGTCTGCCAGAAGCCCATGGGGAAGATCCGACACAGCCGCCCAACCAGGCGAATCATGCGCCTTCTCGAAGATCATCCCGCTACGCGAAACGGCGAAGCCTTCGGCGAACTCACCATGCCGTTTCCCGGAAGCGAGCCGCCGAACGCCCGCGTGCCAGACGCCGTCTACTTCACCGCCTCTCGAATCCCCTCGGGCGACGAGTACCCGGCCGAACCGCCCGACCTCGCCATCGAGGTTCGCTCCAGGGGCCAGACGCTCGCCAGCCAGCAGGCTCGGCTGGCATTTCTACGCGAACGCGGCGTGCCCGCGACCCTGCTCATCGACCCCGAAGAGCATCGCGTCTACCTGCACGACGGCCCAAAGGCCTCCACCGCTGGCGTGGGCGACACCGTCACCATCGACACCCTCGGCGGCTTCTCCTTCCGCGTCGAAGAACTCTTCGTCTAGCCACCCCTTAGCGGAACTTCGCCATCACTTCCTTTGCGAACCGGTCCATGGCGGCCTTCTTGTCGTCCACCGTCCGCCCCAGGTTGAAGTCCGGGATGATCACTTCGCCCACGCCGATGTCGATGTACTCCTGGATGGTGGCCGCCACCTCGGTTGCGTTGCCGCCGATGACCGGGCGCCCAGAACCGCGTGTGCGCTCGGCCACGGCGGGGTCATCCGTCAGCGCGAGAAGGGCCACCGCTGAGCGGCCGATAGCCTTCGGGCTGCGCCCAATATCCGCGCAGTGGGCGTCCAGGATCGCCATCTTCTGCTTCAGCACCGAGGGCAGCCCCCAGACGTTCCACTCGTCCGCGTATTTCGCCGTGATCAGGAGCGTTTTCTTTTCGCCGCCGCCGCCAATCAGCAGCGGCAGCGGCGACTGCACCGGTTTTGGCGCCAGCGGGGCGTCCTTCAGTTGGTAGTAGCGGCCTTCGAACGTCGTCTTGTCGTTCGAAAACAGGCCCTTCACCACCTGGCACGCCTCTTCGAGCCGGCGCATGCGCCCGCCCAACGTGGAGAACTCGATGCCGTACGCCTTGTGTTCATTCTCCTGCCACCCGGCGCCCAGACCGAGTACGGCGCGGCCGCCGCTGATGTTGTCCACATTCGCGACCATCTTCGCCAGCACCGCCGGATGCCTGTAGGTGTTGCCTGTCACGAGCGCACCAATCCGCACCCGCGGCACCACAGCCGCGATACCGGCGAGCGTAGTCCAGCATTCGGACGTGGGCCCGCTCGTGTCTTCGGCGTTGGGCATGAAGTGGTCGGCGTAGTAGATGCCGCCCCAACCGGTGGATTCGGCGTGACGGGCGAGGGCCAGCGTGTCCTGCGAGGGGTTCCCCGCTCCGGGCCAGAAGGCAAAGCGCATCGTGAATCAAACTCCGTTGGAAGATGAGGCAGCATGGCCCGGGCCAGCCGGGATCGCAACCGCTCCAAACGTTACTCGAACAGCAACCGCCGCCTGCGCGGCGGCTTCGGCCCGTACCGCAGGTCGAACTTTCTCAATATACCTTCCACTACTGTCTGCACCGCCGCCTCCGCCGAATCAGTGAGCGTCAGCCGGTCGAGGTCCTCCTGTTCGATCGTGCCGGTCGCCACGAGTGTGTCGCGGAGGAAATCCAACAGCGGCTTCCAGTGCTCCACCCCCACCAGCACCACCGGAAAGTCGTGAATCTTCCCCGTCTGGATGAGCGTCGCGATCTCGAACAGTTCGTCCAGCGTGCCGAAACCCCCGGGCATCGCCACGAACGCGTACGAGTACTTCGCCAACATTACCTTGCGGACGAAGAAGTAGCGGAACTCGACGAACGTATCGAGGAAAGCGTTCGGCCGTTGTTCCTGGGGCAAGCGGATGTTGCAGCCAACCGAGCGCCCGCCAGCCTCCTGGGCGCCGCGGTTTGCCGCCTCCATCAGCCCCGGGCCACCACCCGTCATGACGGTCCACCCTTCCCGCGCCAGGGCCGCGCCAACATCGTGGGCCACCGCATAGTACGGATGCTCCGGCCCGAACCGCGCGGATCCGAACACCGTCACGCACGGCCCAACGAAGTG
>JBGOVF010000007.1:0-17045 GCA_041477975.1 Tepidiformaceae bacterium | reverse complement strand
GGCTGGCGGCTCCGCGTCTTCGACAAGGACCTGAAGCCAATCGGCGGGTTCGGTCAGGCGCCGGATACCACGAAGGCGCCGGGGCCGTTCGACCTTTTCGGTCCGCGCGACGGTGTCATCGATTCCCAGGGCAACCTCTGGGTGACAGACACGGGCAACGACCGGATCCAGGTGTACACACTGGGCGGCCAGTACGTCCGCACGGTTGGGAGTTCCGGCAGCGGGCCGGGGCAGTTCGATGAGCCGGTGGGCCTCTCGATCGGACCGGACGGAGCGATTTACGTGGCAGACATGTTCAACCGCCGGGTGGAGGTGCTGAACCCCGACGGTTCGTTCCGCTCGCAGTTCCCGGTTGAAGGCTGGGGTGGACAGGAAGTGAACGACAAGCCGTACCTGCGCGTCCTGAAGGATGGCCGGGTTGCTGTGAGCCTTCCGGCTTTGAACATCGTCCGCATCTACAGTTCGGCCGGTGCCGTGGTGGGGACGATCAATCCAACCGACGAGCCCCTGAGCCGCCCTTACGGGATCGTGGAAACGGCCGGTGGTAAGCTCTGGATCGTCGAGGGCGGGAGCGGGCGGCTCCGTCTCTTCGATATTCCGTAGATCTTTCGCCCAGGCGGTCACGGCTCGTGCTTCGTTCCATTCGCTTCTGGGCGAGCTTCGCGATCAGCGTCGTCCTGGTCGGGCTCTTCCTCCGGGCCACGCATCCGCGCGAGATCGGCAACGCGCTGCAAGAGGCGAACTACTGGTGGCTTATCCCGGCGACATGCGTGCTGTTCGTCGCCATCTCCGCGCGCTGCGTCCGCTGGTCAGTGCTGATGCGTCCGGTGGCGCCGATGAGCCCGGCGCGCCTGTTTCCGTACGCCATCATCGGCTACATGGCGAACAACCTGATCCCGGCGCGCGCGGGCGAGCTGGTGCGCGCCTACGTCCTGGGTGACCGCGAACACGTTTCCAAGATGGGGACATTCGGGACGATCGCGGTCGAGCGCCTGTTCGATGGCTGCGCGCTGGTCCTGATGCTGCTCATCGCGGGTACCTTCGTGGGCTTCGAAAGCGGGAGGCTGCAGGCCATCGCGTTGGTTTCTTCCGTAGTGTTCGCCTCAGCCGTCGTCGGCTTCTACGTGCTGACCCTGCGCGAGGAGCGCGCGAAGCGGGTCATTCATTGGTTCCTGCGTTTCCTCCCTGCGCGATTCGAGCACCAGGCCGAGTCGATGGCCGATTCGCTCGTTGGCAGCCTTCGGTCCGTCCACGATCCTCGCTCGTTGCTGCTCGTTGCGACGTTCAGTGGCATCGCCTGGGTCATCGAAGCGGGTTCGTATGCGCTCATCGGCCAGGGATTCGACCTCGGCGTTGGGTTCGGCCATTACTGCCTTCTTCTGGCGGCGGCGAACCTGGCGATCATCATCCCGACGTTCTTCGGCGGCACCGGGCCGTTCGAATGGGCGGCGAAACTCGTGCTCGTGGGCGCAGGCGTCGATGACAACATCGCCGGCGCGTACTCGATCGTCGCGCACGCCGTGATCCTGATCCCGACCACGATCATCGGGCTCATCCTGCTCTGGAGCTTCGGACTTTCGTTCCGGCGGATCACGCACGTCGATGTCCAGGACGAACCAGGGGCCGTAGCCCCGTGAAAGTGGGCATTGTCGGGGCGGGCGTGGCCGGACTGGCCGCGGCGCGAATCCTTGAGGAGCGCGGCCACGCGGTTACGATCTTCGAGGGGAAGCCCGAAGTTGGCGGGCAGGTCGTGACGTTCCTCGTCGGCGGCGAACCGCTCGAGTGCTTCTACCACCACATCTTCACGAACGACACGACGGTCATCCGCTACATCGAAGAGCTCGGCCTTGGCCCGAAGCTGCGATGGATTGAGCCGCGCAACGGGCACTTCGTGAAGGGCCGGATCTACCCGTTCGTGACGCCCCTCGACCTGCTGAAGTTCACAGCCATCCCGCTCATCAGCCGGGTGCGTCTCGGGCTGGCGGCCGTCTGGTTGCGCCGCCAGAAGGACGGCATTCGCAAGTACGAGAGCGTCACGGCGCAGGCGTGGATGCAGCGCGCGGTGGGGAAGAAGGCGTTCGCGGCCTTCTGGGGCCCGCTTCTCAGGGGCAAGTTCGCGGGCCAGGCCGACAAGGTCGGGATGGTCTGGCTTTGGAACAAGATTTATCTGCGGTTCGCCTCACGGAAGGGCTCCGGCGCGAAGGAGTCGCTCGGATACCTGGAGGGGTCGTTCAAGGCCTACTACCAGGCGCTGGCAGATTCCCTGACGGCGAAGGGTGTTGTCATCTACTTGAGTACGCCGGTGGATCGGGTCGTTACGCAGGACGGCGCGGTCGTTGGCATCGAGGCCGGCGGCCAACTGCACGTGCTGGACCAGGTGCTGATGACCACCCCGAACATCATCACGCGCAGGATCGCACCGGATCTTCCCGCGGCCTACACGGAAGTAATGGACCGTGTGCACTACCAGTGGGCGACATGCCTCATCCTCGCGCTCGACCGGCCGCTGTCCGGCTTCTATTGGCTGAGCATCGGCGACGACCTGCCGTTCGTCGCCTGCGTGGAGCACACGAACTTCATGCCGCTGGAGCGCTACGGCGGAAATCACGTGGTCTACCTCTCGAACTACGTGGCGCCGGACCACCCCGTGCTTCGCATGGACGCGGAAGAGGTGTTCGCTTCGTACCTGGAGGGGATTCGCAAGATCAACCCGGCGTTCGACCCGTCATGGGTCAAGGAGAAGTGGCTCTTCAAGGACCCGGGCGGCCAGCCAGTGATCACGACGAGCTATTCGAAGTCGATTCCTGAAATGCGCACTGGCATCCGTGGCCTCTATCTTTCGAACACGACACAGGTCTACCCCGAAGATCGCGGGCAGAACTACAGCCTGCTGCTCGGCGAGAAGGTGGCCGACCTGATGGACTACGACTTCCGGCAGGGTTCCGGACCGTTTCCCGCCGTGGACGGAGGTGACGGCCGTCCCCATAATGGTGCTGCATTTCACAATTGAGGTACCGGGCGATGGGGACAGCCCCCACGAGGCAAGAGCTGCGTGAACTCGTGGCCGAATTTCAGCCCGGGAAGGGCCATGTCATGCCGGCCCTGCACAAGGTGCAGGACAAGTACGGCTGGATTTCCCGCGAGGCGATCGAAGCCGTGGCGCGGCAGCTGAACACCACCCCGGCGCTCATCTATGGCGCGGTTTCGTTCTACAGCGACTTCCGCACCCACCCGCCCGCCGAGACCGAGCTCTCATGGTGCAGCGGGCCGGCCTGCCGCCTGCGCGGCGGCGACCGCGTGCGCGAGGCCATCCAGCAGACGCTTCAGATCCCACTTGGTAGCCAGACACCGGATCACAAAGTCGGCTTGCGCCTCGGGCAGTGCAACGGCACCTGCAGCGAAGCGCCGCAGATCTGGGTGAACGGCAAGGTTGTCGGAAACCTGACGGCGGCCTCGGCTATCCGTCTCGCCCGAAGCCTGAAAGGCGATTCGTGAACGCCCGGCTCGAAGCGCTGATCGGCGCCGCGAAGGGCGCCTGGGCGTCCGAGCAGGCCTCCGGCAAGATCCGAATCAACGTCTGTCTCGACACGTCGTCGCAGGCGCGTGGGGCCGAGGAGACACTGGCGAAGCTGCGGGCTGCTGTCGCCGCAAAGAAGCTCGTGGCTGAAATTGGGATTACCGGTTCCTGGGGATTCTGCTGGATGGAGCCGACGGTGACGGTCCGTTCGGCGGCGGGCACGCAGACCGTGCTCTACGCGAACGTGACCGTGGACCGGTTGGACGAGTTCATCGAGAAGATCGGTTCCGGCTCCGACATGCCCGAGCTGGCACTCGGCATCGTGGAAGGCAATGCGACTGCCGAGATTCCGTTGCTTTCGGACCACCCCTACATGCAGGGCCAGGTGCGCCGCCTGATGGCGAATCTCGGTCAGACCGACCCGGAGAACATCGAGCACTACCTCGCCCACGGCGGCTACGAAGGCTTTGGGAAGGCCCTGGAGATGGAACCCGAAGCGATCGTAAAGGAGATGCTCGATAGCGGCCTCGGCGGCCGGGCCGGCGCCGGGTTCCCGACGGGACGCAAATGGGACTTCCTCCGCAACGCAACCACGTCGCCGCGCTACCTGGTGTGCAACGCCGATGAAGGCGACCCGGGGGCGTGGGTGAACCGCATTCTCCTGGAGGGTGACCCGCATCTCGTGATCGAAGGGATGCTGATCGCCGCCCTCGCCGCGAACGCCGACGCCGGCTACATCTACATCCGCTACGAGTACCCACTGGGCGTCGAGCGAATGCAGAAGGCCGTGGCCCAGAGCTACGAAAAGGGCCTGCTCGGCGCCGACATCTGCGGCAGCGGGAAGTCGTTCGAACTGTTTGTGATCAAGGGCGCCGGTTCGTACGTGTGCGGAGACGAAACAGGCCTCATCAACTCAGTCGATGGCTTCCGCGGGATGCCGCGAATCAAGCCGCCGTTCCCCGCGCAGGCCGGCCTCTGGAACATGCCGACGAATGTCAACAACGTGGAGTCGTACGCCAACGCCCCCATGATCCTGCGCAACGGCGCTGCCTGGTGGACCTCGGTTAGCGACGTGAAGGAGAAGGGAACGAAGATGTTCACCTTCTCCGGCCACGTGAAGCAAGCCGGCTGCGTAGAGATCCCTTTCGGACCGAGCGTGCGCGAGGCGTTTAACCGCTACGCCGGCGGGCTCAGCGGCGACCTGCCGCTTAAGGGCTTCCAGCCCGGTGGTCCGCTCTCGGGCGTCATTCCAGCCTCTGACATCGACATCACGCTCACGCTCGACCCCTACCGCGAGCGCGGCATCTTCCTCGGGGGCGGGGGCGTCGTCTTCTTCGACACGTCGACGTGCATCCTCGACCTCTGCATGTTCTTCGTCGCGTTCTGCGAAGACGAAAGCTGCGGGCGGTGCACCACCTGCCACGGGGGGACGCAACGCGCCGTGGAGGTCTTTCGGCGCATCCGAGCGAGTGGCGGCCGCGATTCCGACCTGGAGAAGCTACAGCAGATCATCAAGACCGTCGTCTGGTCGAACTGCCTGCACGGGCAGTCCTCGATGGCCGCTGTGAAAACTGCGCTCCGCTTCTTCGCCGATGAGTTCACCGAGCACATCATCGAGAAGCGTTGCCGCGCCGGCGTCTGTGACGGGCTGATCGAGTACCGGGTTCGGTCGCAGTCCGACCCTTCGCTGCCCGAAGCCGTGGAGATCTGTCCGACGGCGGCCATCGTGGAATCGGCGGCTGGTTACGCCGTCGATGACAGCCTCTGCATCCGCTGCGGCGCCTGCAAGGAAGTCGCTCCCGGCGCCATGGAAGTTCGGGACCGGTACCCGGCGAGGATCGCGGCTTTGGTGACTGCCGGGGGGCAGTAGCCGCCCCCGGCGCGCTCTTCGTCCGCTACTCTGAAGGCATGTCAGGATCCGGACCTGTGAATATCGCTGAGGTGCTTCGCGACGCCCGGCTCGGCGACCTGCGCAGCCTGAAGGAAGAGCGGGCCCCGTACGATCTTTTTGATACAACAACGCGCTTGTTCGAACTGCTGGAGTCTCGCGGTGTGGCCTACCTGCTCGTCGGCGGGATCGCCATGTTGCAGTACGTTGAAAGCCGGAACACCCGGGACATCGACCTCATCATGTCCGCGGTTGACCTGGCCCGTGTCCCCGAGTTCCACGAGCTGTCGCGGGACGCCGATTTCGGCAGGTTCGTCTTCGAAGGCGTGCAGGTAGACCTCCTGCTCACGTCTAATCCGGTGTTTCAGCTGGCGCAAGAAAAGTACGCAACGGAGCGGGAATTCGCCGAGCGGACGCTTCGAACGGCAACACCCGCTGGTCTGGTGCTCCTAAAGCTGTTTGCGTTGCCCTCACTCTACCGCCAGGGCGACGTGAATCGGGCGGCGCTCTACGAGACCGACATCCGAATGTTGTTGAACGGGAGCGAGATTGACACGGAGCAGATCCTCGCCGAGCTCGACGGTGCACTTCTCTCCTCCGATATCGAGGCACTGCGGCAGATGTTGCGTGAGCTCCGGAGGCGGCGCACCGGCTTCGACTAGCGGCAATCGCCGCAACGACGCGCACATTCGTTCGGATCCGGCTAGAATGCGGTATCCCGAGCCGGCACGGAGCCGCACCGCGTGTCCACACCGATCCGTCTCCAGTACCTCGAACTCAAGCAGCGCTATCCCGATACGATCCTCTTCTTCAGACTCGGTGATTTCTATGAGACGTTCGATGACGACGCGAAGCTGATCGCCAACGAGCTGCAGATCACTCTGACCTCAAAGCCCATGGGCAAGGACCTGCGCGTGCCTTTGGCGGGTGTGCCCTATCACAGCATCGATGGGCACGTCGCCAAGCTTGTGGGCCGCGGCTACCGCGTCGCAATCTGCGAGCAGATGGCGGACCCGGCTGACGTGAAGGGCCTTGTGCCGCGCGACGTGGTGCGAGTGGTAACCGCCGGCACCGTTACGGCGGACGCTTCGCTGGACTCCGCTGCGCCGAACTTCCTCGCAGCGTTCGTCTTACGCCGCGACGGCGAGGCGGCCGCGATCGCGGAGATCACTACAGGCGAGGTGCGGCTCGCGCGCGGCACGGAGGCACGGCAGGAACTCCTGCGAAGCGCGCCGGCCGAGTTGCTCGTTGAGGGCCTGGATGACTTGCCACCCTCATTCAGCGGCACGCGGACGCTCCGCCCGGTGATGAGCGACACTGCCGTCCAGGCAGAGCTCGAGCGCCAGTTCGGCGAAGAGGGCGGTCGCGCGCTCCCGGATGGCCCGGCCGAGGGCGCGGCGCTCGCGCAGATCGTCGCCTACTTGCGGGAGACGTACCCGGCCGCGCTTGGTTCGCTCCAGCGCGTCGCGCATGTCCCGACGGCCGGTGTTCTGGTGGTGGATCAGCGGACGCTTCGCAACCTGGACGTCTTTCCGCAAGCCGAACACCAGTCATCGCTAATGGCCGTGCTCAACACTACGAAGTCAGCGATGGGCTCGCGGCTTCTGCGCTGGTGGCTGACGCATCCGCTGCGGGACGCCGCCGAGCTCGGCAGGCGTCACGATGGCGTCGATTGGGCGATGGCGCGCCCGATCGAGCGTGAACAGTGCCAGGCCGTGCTTCGGCGGATGCCCGACGTTGGCCGGCTTGGCGGCAAGGTTGGCGCACGTTCGGCAGCCCCGCGGGACCTCGCGGGCTTGCGCGACGGCCTTCGGGCCGCGCTGGATCTCGGCGCTCAGTTGGCGCGGCTGGAATTGCCGGAGCTTGTTGGAGTTGCCGTCCGCGGGCTCGCGGGAGTAGCCGAGTCGCTCCTCGCCCTCGATGCCGCGCTGGACGACGACCCGCCGGCGGGGTTCGATGAGGGCGGCGTCATCCGGCCCGGGTTCAGCCCCGAGACTGACTCACTGCGAGCGCTGACGCGCGACGCACGCGGCTACCTCCTGGGGCTTGAACGGCTGGAGCGGGAGCGCACCGGGATTCGTTCGCTGAAGGTTGGACACAACCGGGTCTTTGGCTACTACATCGAAGTCTCGTCCGCGAACGCGTCCGCGGTCCCGGATCACTACCAGCGACGGCAGACGCTCGTCGGGGCCGAGCGATACGTGACGGAGGAGTTGAAGGAGCACGAATCACGGCTCATCGGCGCTCACGAACGGCTCGTTGAATTGGAAAAGCAGGCGTTCGTCAGTCTGGTTGAGACGCTGGCGGCGCACCTCGCCGAGCTACAGGCGGCGGCAGAGGCAATCGCCGTCATCGACCTTGTCCTTGCGCTTGGCGAAGTGGCCAGTGAACGCGCGTACGTGCGCCCGGCGTTTTCGGACGGAGCGCTGCGTATTACCGGCGGACGCCACCCGATGGTCGAAGCAGCGCTCGGCGCAGGCCGGTTCGTTCCCAATGACTGCGAACTCGGCGGCGAAAGCCAAATCCTGATTCTGACCGGACCTAACATGAGCGGCAAATCAACGTTCCTCCGCCAGGTCGCCCTGATTGCCCTGATGGCCCAGGCGGGCTCGTTCGTGCCCGCCGCCGAAGCCCGGCTGCCCCTGTTCGACCGCATCTTCACGCGCATCGGCGCCCAGGACGACCTCGCGGCCGGGCAATCCACCTTCATGGTGGAGATGGTGGAGACGGCGCAAATCCTGCACCAGGCGACACCGGACTCGCTCGTCGTGCTGGACGAGGTTGGCCGGGGCACGAGCACCTTCGATGGGATGGCCATCGCCCGTGCGGTTGTCGAGTTCATCCACAACCGGAAGGAGCTGGGTGCGCGGACACTGTTCGCCACGCACTACCACGAGTTGACCGCGCTTGCCGACGTGTTGCCCCGCGTTGCCAACGTGCACGTGGCCGTGCACGAGGACGGCGGAGAGGTGGTCTTCGAGCACCGGATCGTCCCGGGCCCGAGCGACCGCTCTTACGGTATCCACGTGGCACGGATCGCTGGACTGCCCGCTGCGGTAGTCGGCCGGGCGGAGCACCTCCTGGTGGAACTGGAGGCGCAACGCGACCCTGCCAGTTCGCGCGCCGCGAACGGCAACGGCCACGGGCCCCTGCAGGCCGCGCTCTTCGCTGGCCCCTCGCCCTCCGATGTCGCGCTGGCGAGCCTCGACGTCGACGGCATGACGCCGATTGAGGCCATCCAAAAGCTCTACGAGTTGCGGGCTCTCGTGCGGAGCGTCGCGCCGCGATGAGCGTCATCGCGCCGGCGAGCATCCGGGTGCTGCCCCCTGAGGTGGCCGCGCGGATAGCGGCCGGGGAGGTGATCGAGCGGCCGGCCTCGGTCGTGCGGGAGCTGCTGGACAACGGGATCGACGCCGGAGCGCAACGCATCTCGCTCGAAATCGAAGATGGCGGCGTCGCGCTCATTCGCGTCACCGACGATGGCCGCGGTATTCCACCCGAAGAGATAGAGCTGGCCTTCGAGAGACACGCCACGAGCAAAATTAGCGGCGCGGATGACCTCGGCCACGTCCACACTCTTGGCTTTCGAGGCGAAGCGTTGCCTTCGGTGGCGGCTGCCGCCGACGTGGAGCTGGTGACGCGTTGCGCGCGTGAACCGGTGGGTGTTTCGGCCCTGTTCATCGATTCACGGGTGGTGCGCAGGGTCTCAAAGGCCGTCGCACCAGGCACGAGCGTCGCGGTGCGGGAGCTGTTCGCGCGGCTGCCGGCCCGGCGCAAGTTTCTCGGCTCAGTGACCGCGGAGACGCGCCAGGTGATGACGTTGGCTGCGCACTACGCGCTGGGCTACCCGGGCCTTGCGTTCAACGTCGTTTCGAACGGGCGGCGGGTTCTCTCCACGAGCGGTGACGGCGACCTGCGCCACGCCTTTGCGGCCATCTACGGCGCCGACCAGGCCGCGGTAATGCTCGAAGTCGAACACGAAGAGGATGGAGTGGGCGTTCGCGGGCTCGCAGGACCGCCGTCCCTGCATCGTGGAAACCGGTCGGCCATCTCCGTGTTCGTCAACGGGCGTTGGGTGCAGAGCCGGCCGTTGACCTTCGCGGTTGTCGACGCATACCAGTCCCAACTGCCGGTTGGCCGTCATCCCGTCGCCACGCTCACGATTGCGATTGCGGATGACGAAGTCGATGTGAACGTCCACCCGGCGAAGGCGGAGGTGAGGTTCCGCGATGAGCGCCTGGTTGGGAGAGTCGTCCGGCATGCCGTGCAGCGGGCGCTCGAACAATCGGGAGCCGTTGCGTGGCTCACGCCAGCACCGGTGGACGCGCGCGTCATCGACGTCTCGACCGTGCTGCGAGCGGCGGGCGCGCCCCCTCTTCTCGCAGGGACTGCGCTCCGCGGACCGGAGCCGGTTCAGGCGCGACTGGAACTCTCGCGTTCGGGCGATCCGGCCGTTCCCGCGCGGACGCACCGCGAAACGCTCCCGCTGCTCCGCGTGGTGGGCCAAATGGGAGGGACGTACGTCGTGGCCGAAGGGCCGGACGGGATGTACCTGCTGGACCAGCACGCAGCTCACGAGCGAGTGGTGTACGACCGCCTGGTCGCACGGAGCGCTGCGCCCGATTCGGGAGCCGCCCAGCCGCTGCTCGAGCCAGTTGTTCTAGAACTGGACCCGATGCAGGCCGCGACTCTGGCGGAGTTCGAACCCCATCTCAGGGCGTCTGGCCTGGAGCTGGAGCCGTTCGGTGAACGCGCCTACCTCGTGCGAAGCGTGCCGGTGGGCCTCGGGACGATCGACGTTGTCTCCGAAATCGCACGCGTCCTGGAACAGATGGCCGGCGAACGCCGCATCGCCGATCCGTTTGGCCGTGTGCTCGCCACGGTGGCGTGCCACAGCAGCGTCCGCGCCGGAGTCGCCCTCGCCATGGAAGAGATGCGGCGGCTGGTGGAAGACCTGGAAGTCACGACCGCTCCGCGGACCTGCCCGCACGGCAGGCCGACGCTCATTCACGTCAGCACGGAGCTGCTGGAGCGGCAGTTCGGGCGGCGGTAGGGCTACCGCCCCTGGCGCCTCTGCCATTCCCGCAGATTCGCGAGGGCAGTGGCGGCCCGAGCGATGCTCGGGAAGGTTGCGATCCCGGCCTTCCAGCAGAGCTCCTGGAACTCGGACGAGTGTTCGAAGGCGGCGGTCTCGGTCGCCGGACGAATAGCGACCACGATGGGCGTGCCGCTCTCCTCCTGCACCTTGCGGATGGACTCCACCTGGCGGGCCATCCGCGGACGGATGTCGGTGAAGCGCCCACCGGGTCCGCCGCCGAAGCTCGTATGGAAGAGCACGACATCGGCGTTCGGGGCGGTGGCGCAGGGCACGAGCGTGCCTTCGAAGGTGGTGTCTTCCCAGAGGCTCATCGTATCGATGGGGTTGCGGATGCTCGTCCCGGCTTCCTGCGTGACCTTCGCGAGAGCTTCCTGCGTCTCCGGGAGGAGCGCGGGCACTTTCAGGCCGGCGGCATCGAGGTCGTCTGCCGCGAGTACGCTGGCGCCGCCGCCGCCACCAACGACGACCACGTTCGGCCCGTCGAGCTTCTTGACGAAGCGGAAGGCGACGGCGACGTCGACGAGTGCCTCGAGGCTCTCGACACGCAGGGCGCCGGCCTGTTTGCAGAGCGCGTCGAAGATCTGGAGCGATCCGGCGAGCGAGGCGGTGTGCGAGTTGGCCGCGCGTGAACCGGCCTCGGTGCGGCCGCTCTTTAGGATGGCCAGGGGTTTGATGGCAGCCAGCCGGCGAATGGCCGCGGCGAGGCGGGGCCCGTCCTGGATCCCCTCCAGGTAGGCGACCACGATCTCGGTCGCAGGGTCATCGGCGAGGTAATCGAGGAAGTCAGCGGCCCTGAGGTCGGCGCCGTTGCCGAAGCTGATGACCTTGGAGCAGCGAATGCCGCGGGGCAGGGCGTAGCGGATGAACTCGCCGGCATTCATGCCGGACTGGGAGACCATGCCCACCGGGCCGGGCTCCGGGATCTGACCGCCCATCATCGCCAGGCGGGCTTCCGGCACGTACAGGCCCATGCAGTTCGGACCGATAAGTCGCACGCCCGCACTGCGTGCCCGTGCAACGACATCCCGCTCCATTTGGGCCTTTCCGGCGTCGCCCGTTTCAGTGAATCCCGCCGTGAACAGGTGCAGGACGCGCACGCCCTTGGCGATGCAGTCTTCGAGCAGTTGCGGCACGAGGCGAGCAGGCACCGACGATATGACATAATCCACGTGATCGTTGATATCGCGGAGGCTGGGGTAGCACTTGAGGCCGCGGATCGCAGGGGCTGTTGGGTGGATCAGGTAGATGGGGCCGCGGAAGCCGATCTCCTGGAGCGACGCCACGAACCCGCCGCCACCGAACCCCGTGCCTTCCCGGGTGGAGACGCCGGCGATGGCGATGGAGCGCGGGTGAAAGATGAAATCAAGTGGGGGCGCAATGCCCTCGGCCAGGGTCATGAACGGCGTACTCCGGGGGGTGTTCGTTGGGTTCGGCGGGCGAGCCGCCGGGCGTTGCCTGAGCTTACCAGAGGTTGAGGCGCCGGGCTCTGGCCCTCGGTGGCGGTTTGACACCCCCCAAAACCACCCCGACTATGCCTGTTAGCCCCCCAGGACGGTGCCCAGCCTGATGGCAGTGCTTTCCAGGATCGCCGCAGTCGGCTTCATCCTGGCCATCCCAATCTTCCTCCTCACGACGAACGTCCGGTTCCTTGCGAGCGATACGAGCTTCTACGAACGCGGCTTTCGCAAATACGACGCCGCCGAGGCGACGGGGGTCGCACTGCCGGACCTCGACCGGGCGGCGGGCGAGCTCGTGGCCTACTTCGAAAACGACGCGCTGACGCTGCGGATCATCGTCACGCAGGATGGCCAGGAGGTGTCGCTCTACAACAGCCGCGAGACCGCTCACATGCAGGACGTGAAATCGCTGATGCGGGTCGTCTACCGCCTGAACGAGGTGTCGCTGGCGTTCATCCTCGCCTACGTGACTGCGGTGTTCCTCTGGTCTGGCGAACGGCCAATGCGGACGCTGGCCTTGCAGGCGATGGCGGGCGTGGGAGTTGGCGCGGTCGCGCTGCTGGCACTGGGAGCGTTCGCGCTCGCGGGGTTCGACCAGGCGTGGACGAAGTTCCACGAACTCGTATTCAACAACGACCTCTGGCGGCTTAACCCGGCCACGGATCACCTGATTCAGATGTTCCCGGAGCGGTTCTGGGAGGAAGCCACGGTGATTGTGGCTGTCCTGACGGGGGCGGAGGCGCTGGCGATCGTCGCGGCCAGCCTCGCCTACCTGGTGTTCAGCCGGCGTGCCCGGACGGAGGCCGCGCGCGACGCGGGCACTGGGACGCGCGCGGTTCGACCGGCGAGCCGCTAGTTCGAACAGGCGCACCCGCCGGCGCCGCCACAGCAAGCACCGCCGCCCGCAGTGGCTTCGAAGGCATCAGCGGCGCCCACGCGGACCGTCGCGAAGGCTGAGAGCGTGCGTTCGGCGCGGTGTCCGCGGGTGCAGGTGGCGGTGGCGACGGCCTGTGACATCGGCCGCCGCTCTTCGAACTTCTCGCGGCAGGTGGGACAGTAGTACTCGTAAATGGCCATGGGCGAAGTATAGCCCGTCGACGGGGGGGAATCAGGCGGCGCGGCTCGATCGGCGCCGGCGGGTGCGGACGTCGGGGGCAGCTTCGGGTTCGGCGGCCGCCGGTCGCTCTACCGCCGTGGTCAGCGTCCGCGGCGCAGCCAGGATGGCGCGCGTGATCGCGTTGCTGGGCTCCACCCATCCCCGAAGTTCGCGATCGTTACCCTGGAGGGTCGAGAGGATCGCCTGCCACCAGCGCAGCATCCATGCCATAAGGCGTAGACCATAACGCGGGCGTCCACTCAATGGCAACGCTGGCGCGCGCCCTTGCTATTCGGGGGCGATAACGAGGAACTGTCGGACGACCGCGTTCCATTCGGCGGCGTTCTCGAAGTAGGCCGAATGGCCGGCGCCGTCAATCTGATGGAATTGCGCCGAGGGAATGAGCGACTGCGCTTCCCGGATCATCGACGGCGACGTGATGAGGTCGTGTTCGCCAACCACGAAGAGCACGGGCACGCCGATGGCTCCGATCGGACCGTGCATGCTGCCCCTGTACGTCGGCGGCGGCCGGCCGAGGAATCCGCGCGGCCGAGGTGGGTTCAAGGCGTTGATCTGGCGGTAGAGCAGCGCGAGTGCGGGGTTCGCCTCTTCGAACGCCGGCGCCAGCGCATATTCGCGCAGGCTGGCGTCGCCCCGTTCGTCCTTCAGTTCGTCCTGCAGTTCGCGCACCCGGTCGTTCGTCGCCCCGGCCGTGGTCCCGCAGAGGACGAGCGAGCGAGCGCGGGCGGGCGCGAGGCGCGCAATCCCGGCCACGGCCCGGCCGCCCATTGATTGGGCCACGACATGCGCGCGTTCGATTGCAAGGTGGTCCATCAGCGCGATGAGATCGGTGCCGAGCGAGGCGCGCCCGGCGGCCATCTCACCGCGAGAATGGCCCCAGCCGCGGGCGTCGTACGTAAGGCAGCGGAAGTCGCGGTTGAATTCGGCCACCTGCTGCCACCACGAGAGGTGGTTGCCGCCGGCCCCGTGCAGGAACACGAGGTCTTCTCCGTGGCCCGACTGCTGGTAGTAGAGCCGCGCGCCGTTCACGTTCGCGTAAGGCATGCCGTAAGTCTACGCAGCGCGCTTGCCTCGCACACCGCCCGTGCGACGAACGTGGTGGCCGCGTAGGCTGGCATCACTTCCATTCAGGAGACAGCACATGCGGATCGGCATCGGTTTGGGAGGCGAAGAGACGTTCGCTGCCACGCTCGCGGAGTTCACGCGAGCTGAAGAGGCGGGGTTCGACACCATCTGGATTTCGAACATTTTCGGACACGACGCGATCACGCTCGCCGCGGTCGCGGGGCAGGTAACGAGCCGGATCGAGATCGGCACATTCGTCGTCCCCACCTACCCGCGGCACCCCACCGCGATGGCGCAGCAGGCGTTGACCGCGGCGGCGGCCACGAACAACCGGTTCACGCTCGGCATCGGCCTCAGCCACAAGGTGGTGATTGAGACGATGTTCGGCCTGGACTACTCGAAGCCGGTTCGGCACATGCGTGAGTACCTCTCCGTCCTCAATCCCTTGCTGGCCGGCGACGCAGTCCGATTCCGCGGCGAAGAGTTCCGGGTGGCGGCGCAGATCGCCGTGCCCGGTGCGAAGAAGCCGCCGCTGCTCGTCGCTGCGCTCGGACCGCAAATGCTCAAGCTGGCGGGCAAAATGTCCGACGGTACCGCGACCTGGATGGGCGGCCCGAGGTACCTGCGCGACACGGCAGTGCCGATCATCAACGCCGCCGCATTGCAGGCCGGCCGGCCGAAGCCAAGGATAGCGAGCGGCTTCCCCGTGGCCGTGACCTCCGCCGTCGATTCCGCCCGCGCCTCAGCCCAGCAGGTGTTCGCCGTCTACGGCACCCTGCCCTCGTACCGCGCGGTCCTGGACGTTGAAGGCGCTGCGGATGCCTCCGGAGTGGCGATCGTCGGCGACGAGGCCTCGGTCGAACGGCAAATCCGCGACCTGGTGGCGAGCGGCGTGACCGATTTCCAGGGCGCACCGTTCCCCGTGCCGGATGACAAGGCTTCCATCGCTCGCACGTTCGAGTTCCTTTCGAACCTGGCGAAGCGCGGAGTCTGAGCCGATGGCAAGAACGCTCGTCCGGGGTGCGAACGTCTTCGATGGCACCGGTTCGGCGCCGTCGGTGTGTGACATCCTCATCGATGGCGAGCGCTTCGCCGCGGTCGGCGAAGGACTGGACGCGGGTGACGCAGCCGTCGTTGACGCGACCGGACTTTTCGCGATGCCCGGGATGATCGACTGCCACGTGCACGTGACGCTGTTCGGCGAGGCGGGACTGGCAACCTACGCCCGGATGGGCGTGACAACGGTGAAGGACCTCGGCGGCACCTTCGAAAGCGTGATAGACCTGCGCGACCGCCAGCGCGCCGGGAAAGTGCCGGGGGCCCGCGTGGCGGTGGTGGGGGCGTTCGTCGAGGGCGACCCGCCGAGCTGGGGCGCCGCACCGATTGGCACTGGCACCGGCATGGAACAGCACCGCACGCCCCCGGAGGTGGACGCCACGCTGGCCCGGAACTTCGCGGCCGGCGTTGACGGGATCAAGCTCTACGCAGGCCTGCCTCCGAACCTGGTCGGCCATGCCATCCGCACGATCGGCGACCGCGTGCCAGTTACGGGCCACCTCACAGCTACGACCGCCTCCGAGGCGGTCGGCCTCGGTATCGGCGCCCTCGAACATCTGCAGCTGACCCTCTACCGAGACCTCGTGCCGGCCGAACATGCCCTCGGCCCCGGCGACATCATGGGCAACCCCGCCTACTGGGGGAAGGTGCGCCGCGGCTGGGAGGAGGTCGAGCCACGAGGCTCAGCGGCTGGCCGCGTTGTCTCGGCAATGGCGAAGGCGGGCACGCGGATGGTACCCACGCTCGTGCTCGGTGCGCGCACGGACCTGGGCTTCACGGACGAAGAACGGGCCGCGTTCACGCCGGCTCAGCGAGAACGCATGGCCGCTCGCGCAGCGGGAGGCGCGGCCGGGCCGCCGGTGGACCTGGCGCGCTCGGCCGCGAACATGATCGGGGTCATCGAGGCGATGCACGCGGGCGGCGTGACGCTCCTTCCCGGCACCGACTGCGGCGCCGTTGGCGTGCCGCCGGGCTACGGGTATCACATCGAACTGAGCCTGATGGCGAAGGCCATGCCGGCTCGGGACGTGCTGATGGCGGCCACGAGCAAAGCCGCGGCGTGGCTGCGTCGCGACGACCTCGGCGCGATCGAACCCGGCCGACGCGCGGACCTCGTTCTTCTCCGCGGCAATCCGCTCGACGACATCGCCCAGACGCGCAACATCGCGGGTGTCTACATGGACGGACAACTGGTGAACTGAGCGGTGTTTCCCCGTCGCGAGGCGCCTGTGCGGTCCTGCCAGGATGCGTTCGCCTGGAGGACGCCTTGTCCGACCACCGGATGTCGCCGGCGGAGCACGCCGGGCCCGCCGAGAGCCGAGGTCGTGCCCAGGACGTGGACGCTCCCGGCGGCTGACGGCCGATGGTAGGCTTGGCTCGTGCCGCAACCCGAGAAGCGCGACCTGGATTACCGGGAGTTCGTCGAGGCGGCCCTCGAGCGCTCGGAGCACAACGGCTTCCGGCACGTAGAGGCGATGCGGGTCATCTTCATGCTCAGCCGGGTAGCAAGCCTCATCACGTACGACCTCGAAGCAAGCGTGCACCGTCCCCGAGGGCTCACATGGCCAGGGTTCCGGCTCCTCGTGGTGCTCGGCGCCTCGGGCCCGTTGGAAGCGACGACGGCGGCAGAACAATCGGGAATGAGCAAGCAGGCCGTTTCCGCGCTGGTGAAGAACCTGGTGCGCGACGGTCTGGTCGCGCGCGAAGCCTCGCCGCATGACCGCCGCGCCGTGAGCCTGTCTCTGACCAAACGTGGCCGGGAGGTCTTTGCTGATGCGAAGGCCGCCAACAACGAGCGCGAGAAGCTGTGGTGCGAGGGACTCACCTCGACCGAACGACACGAACTC